>NZ_JBEYFC010000353.1:0-9791 GCF_040634175.1 Streptomyces sp. NPDC007162 | reverse complement strand
GCCACCGCGGCGACCTGCTGAAGGGACCGGTCGTGACGATCACCGCGCACACCCCGATGCCGGACGTCATCGGCGTCACCTTCACCCACTTCGAGGGCGAGCAGCCACGCGGCCCGCAGTTCGAGCTGGTCAAGGGCGACGTCGCGTCCCAGGTGGCCTACGACGACGAGTACGCGACCCTGGTCTCCGGCTCGCTGTCGCTGCGGCTGAGCCGGGCCGCGTCCTGGCGGCTCGACTTCCTGGCCGGCGGCCGCACGCTCACCTCCAGCGGCCCCAAGGGCATGGGCATCATGCGGGACTCCGCGACCGGCGCCCACTACCTGCGGGAGCAGCTGAACCTGGGCGTCGGCACGTCGGTCTACGGCCTCGGCGAACGCTTCGGCCCGCTCGTCAGGAACGGCCAGGTCGTCGACATCTGGAACGCGGACGGCGGCACGGCCACCGAACAGGCCTACAAGAACGTCCCGTTCTACCTCACCGACGCGGGGTACGGCGTCTTCGTCGACCATCCGGGGAAGGTGTCGTTCGAGGTCGGCTCCGAGGCGGTGTCGCGGGTCCAGTTCAGCGTGGAGTCACAGCAGGTGACGTACTACGTCATCCACGGCCCGACCCCGAAGGAGATCCTGCGGAAGTACACGGCCCTGACCGGCCGCCCGGCGCTCCCGCCGGCCTGGTCCTTCGGCCTGTGGCTCTCCACGTCCTTCACCACCTCCTACGACGAGAAGACGGTGACGTCCTTCATCGACGGCATGCGGGAGCGCGAACTGCCGCTCTCCGTCTTCCACTTCGACTGTTTCTGGATGCGGGAGTTCAACTGGTGCGACTTCGAGTGGGATCCGCGGGTGTTCCCGGATCCGGAGGGGATGCTGGGGCGGCTGCGCGAGCGTGGGCTTCGGGTGTGCGTGTGGATCAACCCGTACATCGCGCAGCGGTCGCCGCTGTTCGCCGAGGGCAGGGCGCTGGGGCACCTGCTGCGGCGACCGGACGGGAGCGTGTGGCAGTGGGACCTGTGGCAGCCGGGGATGGCGCTGGTGGACTTCACCTCCCCGGCGGCGCGTGACTGGTACGCGGCCAAGCTGGCGGCCCTGCTCGCCCAGGGTGTCGACTGCTTCAAGACCGACTTCGGGGAACGCGTCCCGGTGGACGTGGCCTGGTCCGACGGCTCGGACCCGGAGCGGATGCACAACTACTACACGTACCTGTACAACCGGACCGTCTTCGAGGTGCTGCGCAAGCATCGGGGAGAGGGGGAGGCGGTGGTGTTCGCGCGGTCGGCGACGGCCGGGAGCCAGAAGTTCCCGGTGCACTGGGGCGGCGACTGCGAGTCGACGTACGAGGCGATGGCCGAGTCGCTGCGCGGCGGGCTGTCGCTCGGCCTGTCCGGCTTCGGCTACTGGAGTCACGACATCGGCGGCTTCGAGGGCACCCCGACCCCGGCGGTCTTCAAGCGGTGGCTGGCCTTCGGGCTGCTGTCCTCGCACAGCAGGCTGCACGGCTCGTCGTCGTACCGGGTGCCGTGGCTGTTCGACGAGGAGTCGGTCGACGTGGCACGGCACTTCACCCGGCTGAAGCTGAGCCTGATGCCGTACCTGTACGAGGTGGCGCGTGTCGCTGCCGCGGAGGGCATCCCGATGATGCGGGCGATGGTGCTCGAGTTCCCGGACGATCCCGGGTGCGCGCATCTGGAACGCCAGTACATGCTGGGGCCGGACCTGCTGGTGGCGCCGGTGTTCGACGACGAGGGACAGGCGGCCTACTACTGTCCGGAGGGCACCTGGACCCACTTCCTCACCGGCCGCACGGTCACCGGCCCCCGCTGGATCAGGGAGCGCCACGACTTCCTGAGCGTGCCGCTGCTGGTCCGGCCGGGAGCCGTGATCCCGGTGGGCGCGGTGGCCGACCGGCCCGACTACGACCACGCCGACGGGGTGACGTTGCGGGCGTACGGCCTGGAGCGCGGCGCGCAGGTCACGGTCCCGGTCGGGGAGGTCACCTTCACCGTCGTACGGGAGGGGAACACCCTGCGGGCCTCGTGCAGTGAGCCGGCTTCGGCCTGGAGCCTGGCGGCCGGAGAGCGGACGGCGCGGGCGGCGGCCGGTACCGGGTTCCTCTCGCTGGAGCTGGGCTGATGGTGAAGATCACGGACGTGGCCCGGCACGCCGGGGTCTCCCCCAGCACCGTGTCCTACGCGCTCAGCGGCAAGCGGCCGATCTCGGAGGAGACCCGGCGCCGCATCCAGGCGGCCATCCGCGAGCTGGGCTACCGCCCGCACGCCGGCGCCCGCGCCCTCGCCAGCAGCCGCTCCAACGTCCTCGCCCTGGTGATCCCCTTACGCACCGGCATCCACGTCCCGGTGGTGATGCAGTTCGCGGTGTCGGTGGTGACCACGGCCCGCCGGTACGACCACGACGTGCTGCTCCTCACCCAGGAGGAGGGCGAGGAGGGCCTGCACCGGGTCGCCGACACGGCACTGGTCGACGCCCTGATCGTGATGGACGTCCAGCTCCACGACCCCCGGCTGCCGCTGCTGCGCACGCTGGAACGGCCGTCGGTACTGATCGGCTTCCCGGCCTCCGCCGAGGGCCTGACCTGCGTCGACCTGGACTTCAGGGCCGCCGGTGAGCTGTGCGTGGAGCGGCTGGCGGGGCTGGGGCACCGGGTGGTGGCACTGATCGGGTCGCCGCCGGAGGTGTACGTCCGGGAGACCGCGTTCGCCCAGCAGGTGGTCCAGGGCTTCACGGCCGCCGCCGACCGCAACCACATGGCGTCCTCCGTCCACCCCTGCGAGGCGACCCCGGCGGGGGCACGCCGGGTCGCCGAGCAACTGCTGCGCGAACAACCTGCGTTGACAGGGGTCGTCGTCCACAACGAGGCGGCCCTGGAACCCCTGATCGACGCCTTCGAGCACCTCGGCCTCCGCGTCCCCACCGACCTGTCGGTCACCGCGATCTGCCCGGACGAACTCGCGGCGGCCCTCCGTGTCCCGGTCACCTCGGTGGCCCTGCCGGCCGCGGAACTCGGCGAACGGGCGGCGGAGTTGCTGATGCGCAAGCTGGACGGCGACACGGAGGTGCCGGAGGCGACCCTGCTGGCACCCCGACTGACGGAACGGGCGAGCACGGCACCGCGCGACGCCCACTGACGGCGTCGACCATGAACGTGACGGCATCCAGCACGTACTCGCCGTAGTGGAGGGCCGAGCCCAGTTCCTCCAGCCGCGCGTAGTGCTCCGGCGAGAGCGCCGCACCGCGTCCGGTACCGGCTTCCGCCATCGCCCGCAGCAGTAGCCGGAAGGCCAGGTCAGGGGTGCAGTGCCGGACGCACTCGGCCAGGTCGTGCCCGATCTCGTCCGGCACCAGCCGGGCCACTGCGATCTCGGCGAGGACCAGGTCTGCCAGCTCTTCGCCGTCGGTCGCGCCGGGTGCCTCGGACGGGCCGACGCCGTCTGCCGCGTTCCTGGCCAGCCAGGCGTCGCACAGCGCGGTGAGCGTGTCCATCCACTGCGTCCCCGACGTGACGCCCGTGGGCCCTCCGGAGAAGAAGGCCGGTCCCGTCGCCCGTACCGCGGCAACGGCCCTCGGGTCCAGTTCGTCCCACAGGTGGTACTCGGCCTGATCCGGAAGCTGGACCGGGAAAGCCGTGAACACATAGAAACCGTTCTTGTGTCCCTTTGCCCTCTTGAGCACGATCTTGTACGTGTTCCCCGCAGGGGCAACGGTGCGGTCCGCCTTGGCCACATAGCCGAGGGAGCCCGACCCGAAGGTACCGGTCAACGGCTTCTCCCGCGCGCTGCCGCGGAGCCGCTTCTGGATCTCCGCCGCCTTGCTCGCCAAAAGAACATCCGCTCTGCGTGAAGAGGGCAGCCGGGGGCCCAGCGCGAAGGGGGCGTGAAGCGGCGCTGCGCCGTGGCGGCGGTCAGACCTGCGATCTCTGTGAAGCTTTTTGACTGAGCGGCATCAATCTTCACAGGACGGCCGGACATGGACCCCGCGGACACCACGAGGGCCCGGTGGTCTGTGACCACCGGGCCCTCGCAACATGGAGACTGTGGAGATGGCGGGAATCGAACCCGCGTCCAACGGTGCGGAACCAGGGCTTCTCCGTGTGCAGTTCGCTGTGATTTTCTCAGCCCCGGCGATCACGCGAACAAGTCGCCGACGGGCTCAGTCACTGTTAGATTTCCCTCTTCACCCCGTGACCGGGATCAAGGTTTAGTCCCCTAGCTGATGCCAGGATCCGGGTCGGGAACAGCCCCGGGCTGACACTCCCGTATAGGAGGCTCGCTGTCGCTACCTGAGATCAGGCAGCGAGGGCGAAGGCCTGCTGGGAGGAATCGCGCTTGGAAGTGGCGATTATTTTTTTCGGCCTGTGGTTTACGAGATCATGGCCGCTTTCTCGACACGCTTCCCCTGCCTCGACATCCGCTGTCGAAACCGATCATCCCCATGTTGATTTTTCAATCTGCACACCGGCTTCCCCCGGTGTTGGTGCCATCGTACGTGACCAACGCCCGCCGATGCCACTGCATTCCCGCGTGCCTAGGCCTCCCGCTGCCGACGCTTCGCCGCCGCGATGGCGCGCCCCGCCTCCCGGCGGTCCTGCTGCTCGCGCAGGGTCTGCCGCTTGTCGTACTCCTTCTTGCCGCGCGCGAGGGCGATCTCCGCCTTGGCCCGGCCGTCCTTGAAGTACAGCGCGAGGGGCACGATCGTGTGACCCGTCTCCTGGGCCTTGGCCTCCAGCTTGTCGATCTCCTCGCGGTGCAGCAGGAGCTTGCGCTTGCGGCGCACCGAGTGGTTGGTCCAGGTGCCCTGGCTGTACTCGGGGATGTGGGCGTTGTGCAGCCACGCCTCGTTCCCGTCGATCTGCACGAAGCCGTCTACCAGCGAGGCCCGGCCCTGACGCAGCGACTTCACCTCGGTGCCGGACAGCACCAGGCCGGCCTCGTAGGTGTCGATGATCGCGTAGTCGTGCCGCGCCTTCTTGTTCTGCGCGACGATCTTGCGCTTGCCGCCCTTCTCGCCGTCCCTGGCTTTGGCGGCCGTCCCCTGCTGCTTCTGCTGGGACTCTTTCGGTACGTACATTCCCTTGGCCATAGTGCCCTCTATTTTCGCACTACGGAGGGGGTGCGAGGGAAGCGGTTATGCGGGTGCTACGAGGGGTCGCCGAGACCGCTCAGTACGGTCTCCGCCCGCCGCAGCGCCCCGGAGCCCACTTCCAGGTCGGGGGTGATGCCCCGGCCGTCGACGGCGTGACCCGAGGGGGTGCGGTAGTGGCCGACGGTGAGCTCGGCGACCGAGCCGTCGGGGAGCCGGGTCGGCATCTGGATGGAGCCCTTGCCGAAGGTGCGGGAGCCGAGGACGACCGCGCGGCCGCGGTCCTGGAGGGCGCCGGTGAGCATCTCGGCCGCACTCATGGTGCCGCCGTCGACGAGCGCGACCAGCGGCCTGACGGTGTCGCCGCCGGGCTCGGCGTGCAGGGAGCGCTGGACGCCGTGCACGTCGTAGGTGGCGACCAGGCCGCCGTCGAGGAAGGCGGAGGCGGCGGTGACGGCCTCGGTGACCAGGCCGCCGGAGTTGCCGCGCAGGTCGAGGACGATCCCGCCGTCGGCGGGGGCCTGCCGGACCGCGTCGCGCACCAGGTCGCCCGAGCCCCTGGTGAAGGCGGAGATCCTGATGACGGTGATGCCGGCGGCCGCCTTGCGCACGGACACCGAGTCGGTGGACAGCAGCGCCCTGCGCACGGTCTCACGCCACGCGCGCGTGCCTCGCTGGAGGCCGAGGGTGACGGTCGTACCGGCGCGGGCGTCGGTGGCGTCACCGCGCAGTAACGAGACGACGTCGGTGACGGGCCGCCCGTCGACGTCCGCCCCGTCCACGCTGCGCAGCCGGTCGCCCTTGCGGACGCCCGCCTCGGCCGCAGGCGACCCGGCCTGCACCCGGGTCACCTCGATCCGGCCGTCCCGCTCCCGCCGCGCCCACAGCCCGACGCCCGTGTACTGGCCGTCGAGCGCTTCCTCGAACTCCTGGTACTCGCCCTCGGAGTAGACCGCGGCCCACCGGTCCCCGCTGCGGCTCACGGCCCGTTCGGCCGCCTCCACGGGGGACTTGCCGTCGGCCATGGCCTCGGCGGCGGCCTCGGCGACGTCCTCGCGCCGGGGCGCCGGACGCGCGGCCTTGGTGGGCGTCTTCCGGTCGGACTGCCCGGGGTCGGGGAACGCCCCGGTGGCCGCCCCGGTCACCAACAGCCCTGCGAACACCAATGCCAGAGCCGCCCCCCGGCGAACCCGGCGGGGCTGGCAGAACAGCTCTCGGCCTGACATGCCGGTGAGTCTAGGACAACGAAAAGGGCCGCACGGGCGGTTGCCCGTACGGCCCTCTTGGCATGCGTCACACCTTCAGGTACTTGCGCAGCGCGAAGAAGGCGGCCAACGCCGGCATCAGCAGGCTCGTCGCCAGGATGAGCGGGAGTTTCGTCAGTACCGCGTCCCAGCCGATGAAGTTGATCAGGTTCAGCTTCTGGGAGAGGGCCAGGCCGTGGTCGATGATGAAGTAGCGGGCCACCACCAGGAATCCACAGGCAACCGTGCCTCCGATCAGACCGGCGACGGCGGCCTCCGCGATGAACGGGGCCTGGATGTAGAAGCCGGAGGCGCCGACCAGGCGCATGATGCCGGTCTCCCGCCGACGGCTGAACGCCGAGACGCGCACGGTGTTGACGATCAGCATCAGGGCGACCACCAGCATCAGGGCCATGACCATGCGGGCCGCCCAGTTCATGCCGTTGAGCAGGCCGAAGAGGTTGTCCAGGATGCCCTTCTGGTCCTGCACGGACTGGACCCCGTCACGGCCGTCGAAGGCCGTCGCGACCACCTGGTACTTCTGCGGATCCTTGAGCTTGATCCGGTACGACTCCTGCATCTGGTCCGGCGTGAGGGAGTCGGCCAGCGGCGAGTCGCCGAACTGCTCCTTGTAGTGCTTGTACGCCTCGTCCTGCGACTCGTAGGTGACCTTCTGGACGATCGAGGTCATCTTGTCGAGGTCGGCCTTGATCTGCTTCTTCTGGTCCTCGGTGACCGCGCCCTTGGCGCAGTTGGGGTCCGACTCGGCGTCGCTCTTGTTGCAGAGGAAGATCGAGACGTTGACCTTGTCGTACCAGTAGCCCTTCATGGTGTTGACCTGGTCGCTCATGAGGAGCGAGCCGCCGAAGAGCGCCAGGGACAGGGCGACCGAGACGACGACCGCGAAGGTCATCGTCAGATTGCGGCGGAGACCGACACCGATCTCCGACATTACGAACGAGGCGCGCATGGCGTCGGGTTATGCCTTTCCGTGGACGTCTGCGAAGTCGTGGCGGTCAGTGCTGGTAGCCGTAGACGCCGCGGGCCTGGTCGCGGACGAGGCGGCCCTTCTCCAGCTCGATGACGCGCTTGCGCATCTGGTCCACGATGTTCTGGTCGTGGGTGGCCATGATCACGGTGGTGCCGGTGCGGTTGATGCGGTCCAGGAGCTTCATGATGCCGACCGAGGTCTGCGGGTCGAGGTTGCCCGTGGGCTCGTCCGCGATCAGCAGCTTGGGCCGGTTCACGAAGGCGCGCGCGATGGCCACGCGCTGCTGCTCACCGCCGGACAGCTCGCCGGGCATCCGGTCCTCCTTGCCGCCGAGCCCGACGAGGTCGAGCACCTGGGGCACGGACTTGCGGATCTCGCCCTTGGACTTGCCGATGACCTCCTGGGCGAAGGCCACGTTCTCGGCGACCGTCTTGTTGGGCAGCAGGCGGAAGTCCTGGAAGACCGTCCCGAGCTGGCGGCGCATCTGCGGCACCTTCCAGTTGGACAGCCGGGCGAGGTCCTTGCCCAGGACGTGCACCTGGCCGTGGCTGCATCGCTCCTCCCGGAGCACCAGCCGCAGGAAGGTGGACTTTCCGGAGCCGGAGGACCCCACGAGGAACACGAACTCGCCCTTCTCCACTTCCAGGGACACATCCCTGAGTGCGGGGCGGGTCTGCTTGGGGTAGACCTTGGAGACATTGTCGAATCGGATCACGGATGCACCACGGGTCGCCGGGGGTAGATGAGCGTGACCATACGCGAACCGGGTGAGGAAGCGCAGGCGCCGGTCACGGTTGGGCGATGCTTGTGCTGTTTTGTTCCGGGGCAGATTCCCCACGGTGCCCCAGAGCACCGGTACGGGCTCCGCGGACGGCCGCGCTCTTTCGGGGGGAACCTGGCACAGTGGGAGGGGAACGTTCTCGTTCCGCGAAGCGTTGTCGAGGTAATGGCCGGTGCAAGGAGGGCGAGCGCATGACGTACGACCGGTTGGTGTGCGCGAACTGTGCGGCGCCCGTGAACGAAGGCCGGTGCCCCGTGTGCCGCGCCAACCGCGAGCGCCTTCAGCAGGAGAGTTTCCTGGGCGGTCTGAACCCGATGGCGCTGATCGGGTTGCTGGCGGTGCTGATCGCCGCGGTGGCACTGCTGGCGCACCAGACCGCGTAGCGACGTTCTTACCAAGCGCGAAAGGGCCCGGAGCCATGGCTCCGGGCCCTTCTTCGTGCATCGCGCATACGCTGCGTGAGGGCGCGGCTACTGTCAGGCCGCGGCGCCGCCGCGGCCGCTCATGAGGCGCGGCAGGATGCGGAAGCCGACACCACCGGCGATCATGGTGGCGGCGCCGACGATCAGGAAGGTCGTCTGCGCGGCACCGGTCTCGGCGAGCTGGTCGCCGCCACCCTGGGCCTGGGTGTTCGAGGAGCCGGTGTCCGTGAGGGAGGAGGTGCCCGCCTCCTGGGCGGAGGTGCCGGAGTTGCCGTCGGTGCCGGTGTTGTTGCCGCCGCCGTTGCTGCCGGTGCCGCTGCCGCTGGTGCTGCCGTCCGACGGGGTGTCGCTGGACGGCTCGTCCGTGGGCTCGGTGGGCTCGTCGGTCGGCTGAGTGGGCTCGTCCGTCGGCTCGCTGGACTCGGAGGGCTCCTGGCTCGCGGGCGGCGTGGAGGCCGGCTCGCTGGTGGCCGGGGCGCTGCTGGCCGGAGCGGTCGGGATCCCGGTGTCGCTCGCGCCGGGGTCGGGCGTCTCGTCGTCGGCGCCGAGGTTCACGTTGGCCGAGACGCCGTTCTCGTCGGCGCTGACGCCGATGGAGAGGGCGGAGGCCGCGCCGGCCGCGGTCAGCGAGGCACCGGCGGCGATCACGGCACCGGCGGCTATCCGCGCGACCCGGATCCGCGTCTTCTTGGTCATCTGGTTGCTACCCCCAGTAGCTGATAGTCAATGAGCGGGCGCATGGGGCCGGCCGTGATCGACGGGGGCGGTAAAGGCGTTGCCAAGTCCCCCGGTTCACATGCGCCCCAGAGATACGCATGCCACGCTTCACCCTTCCCATTTTTCAAAGCAACGTCAAGGCCGTTGCGCGCGCGATGTCCAGTTGCGCGCGGAATGCGGGGAGTTGAAGCGTGTGAGTGTGATGTAAAACCCAGACATTCCCCGGGCAAACGAGAACTGCCGCCCCATGGGCGGCAGTTCAAGGCCGTTCGGCCCGTCATGGGCAAGTCGACAAAGTTACTTGTCCTGCTGCTTGCGCCAGCGAATTCCGGCCTCCAGGAAGCCGTCGATCTCGCCGTTGAAGACTGCCTCCGGGTTGCCCACCTCGTACTCGGTGCGCAGGTCCTTGACCATCTGGTACGGGTGCAGCACGTACGACCGCATCTGGTTGCCCCAGGAGTTGCCGCCGTCGCCCTTGAGGGCATCCATCCTGGCCTGCTCCTCCTGCCGGCGCCGCTCCAGGAGCTTGGCCTGGAGGACGTT
>NZ_JBEYFC010000352.1:0-9833 GCF_040634175.1 Streptomyces sp. NPDC007162 | reverse complement strand
GTTTCTCCCGGTGGCGGTCCCTCATGCGCCCGCTCCCCCGTCCACCTGGAGGATCGCGCCGTTCACGAAGGAGGCGCGGTCGCTCAGGAGCCAGGCGGCCGCCTCGGCGACCTCGGCGGGGTCGGCCATGCGGCCCAGGGGGCTGGTGGCCTCGATGCGGGCGATGACGCCGGGGGTGGCCGCGTCCCAGTCGCGGACCATCTCGGTGAGGGTGCCGCCGGGGGCGACGGCGTTGACGCGGATGCCCTCGGGCCCGTAGGTGGCGGCGGCCGACTCGGTGAGGCTGTTGACGGCGCGCTTGAGGGCGCCGTAGACGGGCAGGACGGGGTTGGCACGCAGGCTGCCGACGGAGGAGTTGTTGACGATGGCACCGGTGCCCGCGGTGGCCCGGATGGCGGCCACCTGGGCGGTCATGGCCAGCCAGACGCCCTTCAGGTTCACCGCGGTGACCTGGTCGAAGTCGGCCTCCGGGAGTCCGTCCAGGGGGCCGGGCGGCTGCCCGACGGCGCCGTTGTTGAAGGCGATGTCGAGGCGGCCGTGGACCTCCACCGTCCGGTCGACGGCGGCGCGGACGCTCCGCGCGTCCGCCAGGTCGCACACCGTGTACTCGGCGGTGCCGCCCGCCGCCCTGATCTCCTCCGTGACCGTCTTCAACTGCTCTTCGGTGCGGGCCGCGAGCAGGACCCGGGCGCCCTCCGCGGCGAAGAGCCGGGCCGCCGCCGCGCCGATGCCGCGTCCCGCGCCGCTGATGAAGGCGACCTTGCCGGCCAGCAGGCCCGTGGTGACTGGGGTGACTGTGTTCTCCATGACCACGAGCCTGCGGCCGGGCGCCGGGCGCATCCAGGCACCGGCAGTACCTGGATGGCGCATGGCGGGCGGCGCACACTGAGGGCGTGGACAGAAAAGAACTGGCCGCGTTCCTGCGCAACCGGCGGGAGCGGATCTCCCCCGCCGAGGTCGGGCTGCCCCGTGGCCCGCGGCGCCGGACGCCGGGGCTGCGGCGCGAGGAGGTGGCGCAGCTGGCGTTCATCTCGACCGAGTACTACACGCGGCTGGAGCAGGCTCGCGGGCCTCGGCCGTCGCGGGAGGTGCTGGGCGGGCTGACGCGGGCCCTGCGGTTGTCGGACGCCGAGCGCGCCCACCTCCACCATCTCGCCGGGGCCCCGCCGGGGCCGCCGCCCGGCCCCTCGCGCGAGGTCCGGCAGAGCCTGCTCGACCTGCTGCGGCGGCTGCCGCAGGCCGCGGCCTTCGTGACGTCCGCGACCTTCGAGGTGCTCGCCTGGAACGACCTGGCGGCCGCCCTCATGGAGGACTTCTCCGCCCTGCCTCCGCGGGAACGCAACCTCGTGCGCCGCGCCTTCCTCGGCCCGCGCCTGAAGGGCAGCGGGCCGCACGCGGGCGACAGGCTGTACGGGGTGTCGGACGTGGACACCTTCGCAAGGCTCTCGGCACAGCGGCTGCGGGCCGCCGCCGCCCGCTACCCCGACTCGCCCGAGGTGACCGGGCTGGTGTCCGAACTCCTCGCCGAGAGTGAGGAGTTCAGGCGGCTGTGGGAGTCCCACGACGTGTCCGCGGAGCCCACCCTGTGCAAGACCTTCCGGCATCCGGTGGTCGGTTCGGTCACCGTCAACTGCGACGCCCTGGACATCACCGACCGCGACCAGCAGGTCGTGATCTACACCGCCACCCCGGGGTCACGCTCCGAGGAGGCGCTGCGGCTGCTGTCGGTGATCGGGACCCAGCGGATGGATCCTCAGCAGGCCGACTTCCCTGCGTAGCTCGCCGGCGCGGTGTGGGCGGCCAGAAAGCGATCGCGTCGGCGCGGGCCCGCCACCCGGTTGGGCGGCGGGCCCTCAGAAGGTGCCACGCTACAGCCGGGCGTGACGGCCCGTCAGGCGGTCGTCCACCACACGGTCGTGTCGGCCGGCACCTTCGCCTCGCCGTCGGCCTCGGTCAGCTCGCCGCTGGCGAGCAGCACCCTGCCGTACGCCGGGACGGTGACGGACTCCCCGCCGGTGTTCGCCACGCACACGAACTCCCCGCGCCGGAAGGCGAGCACGCCCTCGGGCGCGCGCAGCCACTCCACCGCGTCGCCCGCGCCCAGGTCGGGCTGGGCGCGGCGGACGGCCAGCGCGCTGCGGTACAGCTCCAGCGTCGAACCGGCCACCCCCGTCTGCGCCGCCACGCTCAGCTCGCCCCAGCCCGCGGGCTGCGGCAGCCAGCTGCCGCCGGATCCGAAGCCGTACGACGACCCGTCCCGCGTCCACGGGATCGGCACCCGGCAGCCGTCGCGGAACCCGTCCTGGCCCGCGCCCCGGAAGTACGCGGGGTCCTGGCGGACCTCGTCGGGCAGATCCACGACGTCGGGCAGGCCGAGTTCCTCGCCCTGGTAGACGTAGGCCGAACCGGGCAGCGCCAGCATCAGCAGGGTGGCCGCCCGCGCCCGGCGCAGACCCAGCTCGCGGTCGCCGGCCAGCCGGATCTGGGTGCCCAGTCCCGGCGGGTTGGCGAAGCGGGTGGCGTGCCGGGTGACGTCGTGGTTGGAGAGGACCCAGGTGGCGGGGGCGCCGACCGGGCGCATCGCCTCCAGGGTGCGGTCGATGACCTTGCGGAGCTCGGCGGCGTCCCATTCGGTGCTCAGGTACTGGAAGTTGAAGGCCTGGTGCAGCTCGTCCGGACGGACGTAGTGTGCGGTGCGCTCGACGGTCGGGGTCCACGCCTCGGCGACGAAGATCCGCTCGCCCGCGTATTCGTCGAGGACGTGCCGCCACTGCCGGTAGACGTCGTGCACGCCGTCCTGGTCGAAGAACGGCATGACATCGTTGCCCAGCAGCTTCAGCTGGTCGGCGCCGCCGAGGTCCGGGAGGCCCTCCGCCTTCACCAGACCGTGGGCGACGTCGATCCGGAAGCCGTCCACGCCCATGTCCAGCCAGAAACGCAGGATGGAGCGGAACTCGTCGCCGACGGCCGGGTGCTCCCAGTTGAAGTCGGGCTGCTCGGGGGCGAAGAGGTGCAGGTACCACTCGCCGTCCGCGACCCGGGTCCAGGCGGGGCCGCCGAAGATGGACTCCCAGTCGTTGGGCGGGAGTTCGCCGTTCGCGCCCTTGCCGGGACGGAAGTGGTAGCGGTCCCGCGACGGCGAGCCGGGGCCCTCCGCCAACGCCCGCTTGAACCACTCGTGCTGGTCCGAGGAGTGGTTGGGCACGAGGTCGACGATGATCCTGAGGCCCAGCTCGTGGGCGTCCCGGATCAGCGCGTCCGCGTCGAGCAGGTTGCCGAACATCGGGTCGACGGCCCGGTAGTCGGCGACGTCGTAACCGGCGTCGGCCTGCGGGGAGGCGTAGAAGGGGCTGAGCCACACCGCGTCGATGCCGAGGTCACGCAGGTACGGGAGTCTGGAACGCACGCCCGCCAGGTCCCCCATCCCGTCGCCGTTGCTGTCGGCGAAGCTGCGCGGGTAGACCTGGTAGATCACCGCGTCCCGCCACCAGTCACGGCGTCGGGCGAGGGTGGTGGTGGTCGGGGCCGGGTCGGCGGCGGAATGCTGCTGGCTCATGGCGTCCTTGAGGCGTCGTAACAGGGTCATCGGGTCAGAGATGGGTGGGGTGTCGAGGCGGCCGTGGTCACAGCGGGGTCGGATGGAGACCACGGCCGCCACCCCGCGCCCCGAAGGGGCGCTGGGGGCACCCCCGGCCGAAGGCTGGGGGAGGAACTGCGCGACCAGCCACAACGGCGCCGCAGACGAGCGACGGCCTTCGCGGCTCAGCCGACGGTCACCCCTTGGTGCCGCCGGCGGTGAGCCCGGTCACCAGGTTCTTCTGCACGAGGTAGAAGAACACGGCCACCGGTATCGCGATCAGCACCGCGGTCGCCGTCATCAGGTTCCGCTGCGCGTCGTGCTCACTGATGAAGCTCTGCAGCCCCACCGCGAAGGTGTACTTGTCGTCGCTCAGCATGAACGTGGAGGCGAAGGCGACCTCGCCGAACGCGGTGAGGAAGTTGTAGAACGCGGCGACCGCGAGCCCGGGCTTGGCCAGCGGCAGGATCAGCCGGGCGAACGTGCCGAACGGCGAGAGCCCGTCGACGCGGCCGGCCTCGTCGATCTCGAAGGGGATCGTGTCGAAGTAGCCCTTGAGCAGCCAGGCCGTGTACGGCACGACGGTGGTGCAGTAGACGAGGATCAGTCCGAGGTAGCTGTCGATGAGGCCGAGGTCGGACAGGATCTGGTACATCGGCACGATGAGGACGGCGATCGGGAACATCTGCGTGACCAGCAGCAGCCACATGAACTTCCGGTAGCCGGGGAAGCGCATCCGGGAGACCGCGTAGCCGGTGGTCGAGGCGAGGATGAGCCCGATGACCGTGGTGCCGCCGACGACGACCATCGTCGTCTTGAACCAGTTCCAGAAGCCGGTGTGCTGGAGGACGAAGGAGTAGTTGCTCAGCGTCATCTTGTGCCAGATGCCGCTCGGGTGCAGGTAGTCGTCCTTGTCCGGGCCGAGGGAGAGGAAGATCAGCCAGCCGACCGGGAAGAACGCGACCAGGCTGGCGACTCCCAGGATGCCGTGGGTGACGGCGGTGCCGAGCGGGCCGCGCTCGCCGCGGCCGCGGACGCGGCGGGTGCCGGCCACGGGGGTCTCCTCTGCGACCTGGGCGGAGGTCTGGACAGTGGTCGTACTCATGAGAACTCCTGCCTCAGATCGCGAGCTGCTGGTCGTTGCGGTTGAGCCAGCGGCGGTAGAAGGAGGTGAAGACGATCAGGACGGCCAGCAGCAGCATGCCGTAGGCGGCGGACTGGGCGAAGTCGCGTGGCTGCTGTCCGAAGCCGAGGTAGTAGGCCCAGGTGACCAGGATCTGCGCGTCGGGGGCGGTGTCGCCGAAGAGCAGGAAGATGACGGCGAACTGGTTGAACGTCCAGATGATGCCGAGCAGGACGACCGTGGAGCTGACGGACCTCAGGCCCGGCAGGGTGACGTACCGGAAGCGCTGCCAGGCGCTCGCGCCGTCCATCTCGGCGGCCTCGTACAGCGTGCCGTCGATGGCCTGGAGGCCGCCGAGCAGCGAGAGCATCATGAACGGCACACCGCACCAGGTGTTGACGAGGATCGCCGCGGCCCGCTGCCAGAAGGTGTCCTCCAGCCAGGCGGGTTGCGGTAGACGGAGGAAGTGCAGGGCGCTGTTGATGATGCCGCCGTCGGCGAGCATGAACCGCCACCCGAAGACGGTGACGAAGGTCGGTACGGCCCAGGGCAGGACCAGGACCATGCGGTAGAAGGTGCGGCCGCGGAACTTCTCGTTGAGGAGGAGCGCGAGGCCCAGGCCGATCGTGTAGTGCAGGGTGACGCAGAGCGCGGTCCACACGATCGTCCACAGGAAGTGGGACCAGAAGCGGTCGTAGGACGTCGGTCCGAACAGGATGTCCTTGTAGTTGTCCAGGCCGATGAACTTGTAGGTGGCGTCGATGTGGTTGACGCCGATGGTGCGGGCGGTGTTGAGGCTGTTGGCGTCGGTGAGCGTCAGGTAGAAGCCGTACACCAGGGGGTAGACGACGAGTGCCCCGAGCACGACGGCCACGGGGGCGATCATCGCGTAGGCGTACCAGTACTTCTGGTAGCTGTTCTTCAGCCGCTGGCCCAGCCCGGGGCGGGGCGCGCGGTCACCGTGGCGCCGGCCGGTCGCGCGGTCGATGGCGACTGTCATGGGTGACACCTTCTGGTTCTTCCGGGATGGGGCTGGGCACAGGCCGGAGGCCGCCGGAGCGCTCCCCCTGAACAGGGCGCTCCGGCGGCCACGCGGGCCTACTTGCTGAAGTCGGGGACGAGCTTCTCGATCCCGAGTTCGGCGGTGCTCAGGCCCTTGTCCAGGGACTCCTTGCCGCCGGCGACCTTGGTGAGCTCGGTGCCGACCGGGCCCCACAGGGAGGAGTACTCGGCGAGCGCGGGGCGCGGCTGGGCGGAGGAGAGGACGGCCTGGTAGCCGGCGATGCCCGGGTCGGCCTTGACCTCGGCGGTGTAGGCGTCGGCGCGGGTCGGCAGGGTGGAGTTCTTCAGGGCGATCTCCGTCTGGGTCTTCGCGGAGGTCATGAAGGCGACGAACTTCTGGGCCGCTGCCTGGTGGGCCTTGTCGATGCCCGCGTAGATGGACAGGTTGTGGCCGCCGGTCGGGGCGCCCGCCTTGCCGGTGGAGCCGGCCGGGACGGTGGCGATGCCGAGGTTGGACTTGTCGCCGAAGGCGGAGCCCTTGTAGAAGTTGGTGATCTCCCAGGGGCCCTCGATGGTCATGGCGACCTTGCCGTTGACGAAGGCGTCCTGGCGGTGGGCGTAGGCGTCGGCGGTGGTGTCCGCCTTGTGCAGGCCCTTGCCGGAGTAGAGGTCCAGCCAGGTCTGGTAGCCCTTCTTGGCCGCCGCCGAGGTGATGGTGATCTTCTTGGCGGAGGCGTCGACCATGTCGGTGCCCTCGCCGTAGAGGAAGGGCTGCGTGTAGTAGGCCGCCTCGGGGCCCCAGTAACCGGTGGTCCTGGCCTTGTCCTGGATCTTGGCGGCGTCGGCCCTGACCTCGTCCCAGCTGGTGGGGGCCGCGGTGATGCCGGCCTTCTTGAGGAGCGCCTTGTTGTATACGAGCGCGAGGGTGTCGGTGACCAGCGGGACGCCGTAGGTCTTGCCCTCGTACTGGGCCTGGGTGATCAGGCTGGGCTGGAACTTGTCCTTGTCGGCGAGGGCGGCGGTGCCGTCCAGCGGCAGGAAGTAGCCGGCCTTGGCGAAGGCGGGGGTCCAGCCGACCTCGGAGCGCAGCACGTCGGGGGCGCCCTTGCCGGACTGGGCGGCCGTGTCGAACTTGTTCTGCGCCTGGTCGAACTGGACGTCTACGTAGTTGACCTTGATGTCCTTGTTCGCGGCTTCGAACTGCTTGACCAAGGCCTTGTACGTCGGCGACTCGTTGGTGGCGTTGGAGGTGTCCCACCAGGTGATGGTGACCGGGCCGTCCGACTTGCTGTCGCTTCCGCTCCCGCCGCACGCCGTCGCCGTGAGGGCGAGGGACGCCACCAGCGCGGAGGCCGCTATGCCACGCCGCATGAGTTCTCCTTGAGGGTGAAAGCCCGGGCCTTCGCTGCCGCCGGGCGTCAGGGAACGTAACAGCGATGTAAGCCCCGCGAAAGACCTTGCAGCAAAAAAGTGCAAGAGATCTCCGAAGTTATCCGGGCGTGACCTGTCGGCGACCGCCATGAGACGCTTGTTTACGGGGGTGGAGCGGTAAGGCGGCCCCTTGTGCAAGACTCTGCAAGCTCTTGCCATCACGTTTCAGTAGGGAGTGCGATGACGCAGCAGCCCAGGACGGGCCGCCCCCCAGGCCGCATCAGGCGCCCGATCGGTGTGCAAGGGGACATACGGCCGGTACAGTCCAGTGCCGTGACCACACGGCTTGCCGACATCGCAGCGCAGGCGGGGGTGAGCGAGGCGACGGTGAGCCGGGTTCTGAACGGGAAGCCGGGCGTCGCCGCCACCACCCGCCAGTCCGTGCTCGCCGCCCTGGACGTCCTCGGCTACGAGCGTCCGGTACGGCTGCGCCAGCGCAGCGAGGGCCTGGTGGGCCTGATCACCCCCGAGCTGGAGAACCCGATATTCCCGGCCCTGGCCCAGGTCATCGGGCAGGCGCTGACCAGGCAGGGCTACACCCCCGTGCTCGCCACCCAGACCCCGGGCGGGTCCACGGAGGACGAGCTGACCGAGATGCTGGTGGACCGCGGGGTCGCGGGCATCATCTACGTCTCGGGGCTCCACGCGGACACCACCGCCGACATGCAGCGCTACGAGCGGCTGCGGGCGCAGGGCGTGCCGTACGTCCTGGTGGACGGTTTCTCGCCGAAGGTGCAGGCGCCCTTCATCTCCCCCGACGACCGGGCCGCGATGACGCTCGCCGTCACCCACCTCGTCTCCCTGGGCCACACCCGTGTCGGCCTCGCCCTCGGCCCGAAGCGGTTCGTGCCCGTGCAGCGCAAGATCGACGGGTTCGTACGGGCGATGCAGGACCAGTTGGGGCTGGACGCGGGGGCGGTCGAGAGGGATCTCGTCCAGCACTCGCTGTACACCCTGGAAGGCGGTCAGGCGGCCGCCGCGGCGCTGATCGAGCGCTCGTGCACGGCGATCGTCTGCGCCAGCGACATGATGGCCCTCGGAGCGATACGGGCGGTCCGCCAGCGTGGCCTCGACGTCCCCCGGGACGTCTCCGTCGTCGGCTTCGACGACTCCCCGCTGATCGCGTTCACCGACCCGCCGCTCACCACCATCCGCAAGCCGGTCCCGGCGATGGGGCAGGCGGCGGTGCGCACGCTGCTGGAGGAGATCGGCGGTACGCCCGCCCCGCACAGCGAGTTCGTCTTCATGCCGGAACTGGTGGTACGGGGTTCCACGGCGTCGGCTCCGGGGGAGCGCGCCCACCGGGCCTGACCCGGTCTCCGGTACCTGCGCAGTAGTCGCCACGCCGTAGAACATGCGTGGTGCACCCGACCTTGGGATGATCTGTCGAAGACGTCTTTTCTGGCAGACTCTGTGCCTATGAGTGACTCGACCGTGACACAGCCGGAAGGTCGCGAACAACAGCCCCTTCCGCGGACCGTCACGGGCGAGGGCGGACAGGGTCTCCTGAGGAGACTGCGCAGTCCGCGGCGGCCCCGGCTCTGGTTCGAGATCCTGCTGATCGCGGTGAGTTACTGGACCTACTCGCTGATCCGCAACGCGGTACCGGAGCAGAAGGCGCAGGCCCTGCGCAACGCCGACTGGATCTGGCGCACCGAGCACGGGCTGGGCATCGCCGTCGAGGAGTCGGTGAACCATGCCGTGAACTCGGTGACTTGGCTGATCATCGGCATGAACTACTACTACGCGACGTTGCACTTCGTGGTGACGCTGGGGGTGCTGGTGTGGCTCTTCCGCAGCCATCCCGGCCGGTACGCGGCGGCCCGCCTCGCCCTCTTCGCGACGACGGGCGTGGCCCTGCTCGGCTACTACCTGTTCCCGCTCGCCCCGCCACGGCTCATGAACGGCGGCCGCTTCGTCGACACCGTGACGGTCCACCACACCTGGGGTTCGATGGCCTCGGGCGACCTGAAGCACATGTCGAACCAGTACGCCGCGATGCCGTCCATGCACATCGGCTGGTCCCTGTGGTGCGGGCTGACGATCTTCGCCCTGGCGTCGGTGCCCTGGGTGCGGATCCTGGGCCTGCTCTACCCGGCGGCGACCTTGCTGGTGATCGTGTCCACGGCCAACCACTTCTGGCTGGACGCGGTGGGCGGAGCCCTCTGCCTGACCTTCGGCCTCACGTTGTCCCGCACCTGGTACGGAGCGTTTCCCTACAGCCTGCCCAGAAGGCCGGCCGGTACGGCACCGCCGGTATCCGCCGTCGCGGCCGAACGCCGTCCCGGCGGAGAGAAGGGAACCGGCGGGGGGACCGGCGGTCCGCGAACAACCGGGACCCGGAAACAACCGCACGGCTGAAAACAGGGGCTGCAACCCCCACCGGGCCCCTCCGACCGCCGCAACGGCGCTCGGCCGAGACGGCGGTGATCGGCGGTGATCGGCGGTGCCGGAGTCCGTTCGGGCCGCCGGTGTTCCTTACTTTTCTCGGTGCACCACGTGTCCGCCCGTCACCGTCAGGTGTATCGGTGCGTCGGTGAGTTCGTCCGCCGGGGCTGTCAGCGGGTCCAGGGCGAGTGCGGTGAGGTCGGCTCGGTAACCCGGTGCGATGCGGCCCGCGCTGCGCGCCTCCCCGGCCGCGCGCGCCGCGTGGGTCGTGCAGCCCTCCAGGGCCTCCAGGGCCGTCAGCCCCGCCCGTGC
>NZ_JBEYFC010000351.1:0-9844 GCF_040634175.1 Streptomyces sp. NPDC007162 | reverse complement strand
GAGCGGGGTGGTCGGCGTGCCGGGCCTCGTGTTCCGCCAGGCGCTGCGTGCGCGGCGAGCCCGCCTCCATGTGCTGGTCGGTCAGGAAGACCGTGCCGAACATTGTGCCGGCGCGGACGACTCCGTCGTCCAGGACCACAGTGGTCGTCCCGTTGTCGCCCTGCTGGTGCACCTCGCCTCCCTTGCCGACGCCGTAGAGCAGGGCCGCCCCGGAGACCGGGGCGTTGACCACCACACGGGTGGTCTCCCACAGACCTCCGTCACCTTCGGATCCGGCGACCGCGAAGGCAGCGCCAGACGCCAGCTGCACCGCAGCCCCGGCCGCAACCACCCCGCGCCGCAGCCGGGACGGCGCCCGCCTGCGCAGTGTGCCGACGATGGCGAGGACAAGGCCCACGAGGCCGCCGCAGATCAGGCACGCCGCCCACCACAACGCCCTGTGGGGTCTCCGCTTCCCCGGCCGCATGGCGATCGCCTGTCGCTCCGGGACGGCCGGCCAGCGCTCCGAGGCAACGGGCCGGTCCAGTGTCGGCGTTGTCACGGGCGCCTCTCGGAGTCTCGGTCGGCGCCGGTGAGGGGGATGACCTTGCTCATCGTTTCCCTGCGCTCCGTCAACGGTTTCAATGACCACGCACAGGAAGTGCCAACGCGTGATCCATCAGCGAGAAATATTTGATTCCGACCCTCACACGTGGGCGCGGGCGCGAAAAGAGGAGAAATTCATCCGGGAAGAAGAACAACCAGGGAGGAGACCCTCCCCCTACCGGGCGCAACGCGACGGCTACGCGGTCACGACCCTGTCAACTCGGACGGACCGCTGATGACCACGGACGGACAGGCGCGTGGGATGGTCTTCGTCGCCTCGGCCACCCACCCTGACACGGGGTACGCCCTGGCCGTCGATCAACTGCGCACCCTCGCCGCCCAGTGCCCCTGGGCCGACGCCGCGGTTCGGAATTGCCTAGCCTCCGATGGCGGACATGGGGCGGTCGGGCTGGACAAAGGTCGGGTCGTCCAGGCCGGCGCCCGCCTTCTTGCCCCGCATCGCCGTACGCCACATCCGCGCGATCTCCTCGTCCGGTGCGTCCGAGCGCAGGGCCGCGCGCAGGTCGGTCTCCTCCCTGGCGAACAGACAGGTGCGTATCTGGCCGTCGGCGGTGAGCCGGGTGCGGTCGCAGGCGGCGCAGAACGGGCGGGTGACCGAGGCGATCACACCCACGCGGTGCGGGCCGTCGTCCACGCGCCAGTGCTCGGCCGGCGCCGAACCTCGGGCCTGGATGCCCTCCTCCGTCAACTCGAAGCGGGTCCGCAGGGAGGTCAGGATGTCCCCGGCGGTGATCACGCCGTCGCGCTTCCAGCCGTGCTGGGCGTCCAGCGGCATCTGCTCGATGAAACGCAGCTCGTAGTCGTGCTCGACCGCCCAGGCGAGCAGGTCGGGGGCCTCGTCGTCGTTCAGGCCCGGCATCAGGGCCGAGTTGACCTTCACAGGGGTCAGGCCCGCCTCGCGGGCGGCGCCCAGGCCCTCCAGGACGTCCCGGTGGCGGTCGCGGCGGGTGAGGGCCTTGAAGACGTCCGGGCGCAGGGTGTCCAGGGAGACGTTGACCCGGTCCAGGCCCGCCGTCTTCAGGGCGGTCGCGGTGCGCTTGAGGCCGATGCCGTTGGTCGTCAGGGACATCTGCGGACGCGGGGCCAGTGCGGCGACCCGCTCCACGATGCCGACCAGACCCGGGCGCAGCAGGGGCTCACCGCCGGTGAAACGGACTTCCTCTACGCGGGCGCGATGGACGGCGTCCGGCACTCGGGCGCGGACGCGCTGACCGCCTACCGGCTGGGCATCGCCCTGATCCGGGAGGCGATCGGCGCGGACGCCTACCTGCTGGGCTGCGGCGCCCCCGTCCTGCCGTCCATCGGCCTGTTCGACGCGATGCGGGTCAGCCCCGACACGGCCCCGCACCGCCGGCCCGAGGCCGGTGACTACAGTCAGCCCGGCCAGGACGCGGCCGAGTTCACCGGCGCCGGCCGCCAGTGGCAGCACGACCGCCTCTGGACCAACGACCCCGACTGCCTGATGGCCCGCCCCGCGGTGGAGACCCGCGCCCGCTGGGCGGCCCACGTGGAGGCCGTCGGCGGCCTGGTCGCCTCCAGCGACCGGCTGCTCTCCCTCGACCCGTGGGGCGTGGAGACGACCCGCCGCATCCTGACCGGAGTTCACCGATGAGCGACCGAACCCTCTCCGTCCCGGGCATCGCCTACGGCGGCGACTACAACCCCGAGCAGTGGCCCGAGGAGGTCTGGGACGAGGACGTCCGCCTGATGCGCGAGGCGGGCGTCACCATGGTCAGCGTCGGCATCTTCTCGTGGGCGCTGATGGAGCCCGCCGAGGGCGTCTTCGACTTCTCGCGGATGGACCGGATCCTCGCCCTCCTCCACGAGAACGGCATCGCCGCCGACCTCGCCACCCCCACGGCCGCGCCGCCGGCCTGGTTCTTCCGCGCCCATCCCGAGGCGCTTCCTGTGGACCACGACGGCCGCACCCTCTCGTACGGCAGCAGGCAGACGTTCTGCCCGAGCAGCCCCGCCTACCGCGAGGCCGCGCTCAGGATCACGGCCGCCATCGCCGAGCGGTACGCGAGCCACCCGGCCGTCCGGATGTGGCACGTCCACAACGAGTACGGCTGCCACAACGCGGCCTGCTACTGCGACACCAGCGCGGAGTCCTTCCGCCGCTGGCTGCGGGCCCGGTACGACGACGACCTGGCCGCCCTCAACCACGCCTGGGGCACCACCTTCTGGAGCCAGTGGTACTACGACTGGGACGAGATCCTGCCGCCGCGCGCGACCGGCGCAGTGCCCAACCCGACGCACCAGCTGGACTGGCGCCGGTTCTGCTCGGACGAACTGCTGTCGCTGTACAAGGCCGAGCGGGACGTCCTCCGGGAGGCGGCCCCGGCGATCCCGGCCACCACCAACTTCATGGTGACCTTCAGCTTCGACGCCCTCGACTACTGGCGGTGGGCACCGGAGCTGGACGTGGTGTCCAACGACCACTACCTGAAGTCGGTCGACCCCGAGTCGGAGATCGACGTCGCGCTCAGCGGTGACCTGATGCGGTCGCTGGCGGGCGGGCCGTGGCTGCTGATGGAGCACTCGACGGGCGCCGTGAACTGGCAGCCCGTCAACCGGGCGAAGAACCCGGGCGAGTTGCGGCGCAACGCGCTCGCGCACGTGGCGCACGGCGCGGACGGCATCGCGTACTTCCAGTGGCGGGCGGCGAAGGCGGGTGCCGAGCAGTGGCACTCGGCGATGCTGCCGCACGCGGGCACGGACAGCCAGATCTGGCGGGACGTGGTCCGGCTGGGCGCGGACCTCAGGGCGCTGGCCGAGGTCCGCGGCAGCACCGGCACGGCCGAGGTGGCCATCGTCTGGGACTGGGACGCCCGTTGGGCGGTCGAGCTGCCCTCCCAGCCCAGCGAGGAGCTGCGCTACCAGGACGTGGTCCGGGCCTGGTACGAGCCGCTGTGGCGAGCCGGGGTGGCGGTGGACTTCGTCCGCCCGGACGCCGACCTGTCGGCGTACAAGGCGGTCCTCGCCCCGAGCCTGTACCTCGTGGACGACGCGGGCGCGGCCAACCTGGCGGCCTTCACCCAGGCCGGCGGCAGCCTCGCCATCGGCTTCCACAGCGGTGCCGTGGACGAGAACTGCCATGTGCGGCTGGGCGGTTACCCGGGGGCCTTCCGGGAGCTGCTGGGCGTGTCCACGGACGAGCTGTTCCCGCTGCTGCCCGGGCAGCGGGTGCCGCTCAGCGGGGGCGGCACCGGGTCGCTCTGGTCGGAGCGGGTGCGGCCGGCGGGCGCGGAGACGGTGACGTCGTACACCGACGGGCCGTTGGCCGGGGTGCCCGCGGTCACCCGGCACGGGTACGGCTCGGGTGCCGCCTGGTACGTGGCGACGCTGCCGGACGCCGGCACCCTGGCGGGGCTGCTGGACCGGATCCGCGCCGAGGCGGGCGTGGCCGCGGTCCGCACCGCCCCCGCGGGCGTGGAGGTGGCCCGGCGGCGCGGTGCGGACGCGGACTACGTGTTCGTGATCGACCACGCCGGGCAGGGCGCCGAACTCCCGTTCGCCGCGGGCTCGGTGGAGCTGCTGTCCGGCAAGCCGGTCGACGGCACGGTCACCGTGGCGCCCGGCGACGTCGCCGTCGTACGCGAGCCGCGGAACCAGTAGCCACCGAGGACCGCACGGGCCGGGAACCGGCGGCGGCCGCCCCGTCCGTCGCCGTCGCCGGCCCTCCCCTGCGGGACCCCCGGTTCCCACACGGGCGGGAGCCGGGGGCGTGTGGGCGGGAGCCGGGACGGCCGTGCCGTCGGTGGCCGCGTCCTTCGTCGCCGTCCCGGGGGCCGCTCGGTCAGTGGGCCGCGTCCAGGTCTTCAGCTTGAAGTGCGCTCCAGGTCAAGGGGGTCGACCGGATCACCGGTCGGCGAACGGGCCTTCGAGGGCCGCCCACTGCAACAGCATGATCGTCTTGGCGTCGGCGATCTCGCCCGTCCGGATCATCTCCAGAGCCCGGCGGAAGGGGAGTTCGAGGATCTCGATGTCCTCGCCCTCCTCGTCCAGGCCGCCGCCCTCATGGGTGCGGGTGGACGGGCTGTAGGCGGCCGCGTAGAAGGAGATCCGCTCGGTGACCGAGCCGGGGCTCATGTAGACGTCGAAGACGTGCTGGACGTCGCCGACGGTGTGCCCGGTCTCCTCGACGACCTCCCGGCGGACCGCGTGCTCGGGGTGCTCGTCCGCCTCGTCCAGGAGCCCGGCCGGGGTCTCGATCAGCATGCCGTCGGGGTGGCCGTTGACGTACACCGGGAACCTGAACTGGCGGGTGAGCAGGACGGTTTCGCGTTCGGTGTCGTACAGGAGGAGCGTGGCGCCGTTGCCGCGGTCGTGGGTCTCGCGCTCCTCCGTGTGCCAGGTGCCGTCGGCGTGCCGGTAGTCGAAGGTGGTGGCCCGCTCGACGTACCAGTGACTGGACAGCAGTTTCACCTCCCGGACCCGCACATGCGGGTTGCCGGTCAGGTCCAGGCCGGTGCGGTCGAGTCCGGTACGGCCCCGGCGGTCCGGGGTGTCGATCCCGGCGGTCATCGGATGCCGGCCGGACGGGCGCAGGTGTTCGGATGGTTCATGATCACCTGTCTACCACCCGTCCGGTCCGGCCGATGTGACCTAGTGCACTTCAGCCCTCGCGGGGTCCTCGTCGAGGAAGCCGCCCGACTGGTGCTGCCACAGTTTGGCGTAGGCGCCCTCCGCGGCGAGCAGTTCGTGGTGCGTGCCCTGCTCGACGATCCGGCCCCGGTCGAGGACCACCAGCCGGTCCATGGCGGCGACCGTGCTCAGCCGGTGCGCCACCACCAGGGCCGTCCGCCCCTCCATGAGCCGCCACAGCGCCTCCTGGACGAGGAGTTCGCTCTCGGAGTCGAGGGCGCTGGTCGCCTCGTCCAGGAGCAGGATCGGGGCGTCCCTGAGGATCGCCCGGGCCAGCGCGACCCGCTGCCGCTGGCCGCCGGAGAGCTTCACGCCCCGCTCCCCCACCATCGTCTCGAAGCCGTCGGGCAGCGCGTCGGCGAACTCCGTGACGTGCGCGGCCTGGGCGGCGAGCCGGATCTCGGCGTCGGTGGCGCCGGGCCGGGCGAAGGCGATGTTGTCGCGCAGGGTGCGGTGGAACATCGCGGGGTCCTGCGGGACGTAGGCGATCTGGCTGCGCAGGTCGGCCTGGCGCAGCCGGCTGATGTCCTGGCCGCCGATCGTGATCCGGCCGCCGTCGATGTCGGTCATCCGCAGCAGCAGCCGGGTCAGCGTGGTCTTGCCGCCGCCCGAGCGGCCGACGAAGCCGAACCTCGACCCGCTGGGCACGTCCAGGTCCAGGCCCTCGAACAGCGGTTTGGCACCCGCGTGGGTGAAGGAGACCTTCTCGAAGCGGACGTCCGCGGCCTTGGGCGCGAGCGGTTCCGGCACCTCCGGGTCGAGCACGGTCGGCGGTTCCAGGAGCAGTTCGGTGAACTGCGCGGCCTCCGTCATGGAGCTTTCCATGCGCCGGTAGATCTGGTTGAACTCGAACATGATCCGGGTCGCGTTGGAGTAGTACGTGAAGGCGACCACGACCGCCTCCACACTGTGCCCGCCGCCTGCCAGCGTGACGGCGAGCAGCAGGCCGAGCGCATTGGTCGCCACGGACATCGGCGCGACGAACGTGTCGATGCGCAGGTTGCCGTAGTCCCAGGAGCGCAGCTGGCGCCGCCGCGACTCGGCGACCCGTGACCGGTGTTCGGCGGCCTCCCGCTCCTCGGCGGCGAACGCCCGGACCGTGTCCATGTTCATCAGGCTGTCGGCGACGTGCCCGGACACCCGGGCGATGGCCTCCTCGCGCTGGGCGACCAGCCGTTGCCGGCGCCGGATCAGCGGCACCGCGCACACCCCGGTGACCGTGATCATCGTCAACAGGCCCGCGACCAGCAGCGGTTCGTAGCGCCACAGCACCACGGACCCGAAGACCAGCGGCACGAAGCTGCCGACGATGTTGAAGGTGAGGGTGTCGCCGAACTCCTCGAAGCGGGTGGCGAAGCTCAGCACCCGCTTGGTGAGCGACCCGGCGAAGTTGTCGTGGAAGAACGCGGCGTCCTTCGCGAACAGTTCGTCCATCCCGATGACGTACAGCCGCTCGATACCGAGCGCGTCAAGGCGGTTCAGGCAGTGCAGACCGACCCGCCAGAGCGCCTCCGCCAGCAGCAGGACACCGGCGAAGCCGAGGACGTACGGCAGTGCGCTGCGCGGGCTCAGGCCGTGGCCGTCGGCGATCCTGCCGACCAGCTTGGCCACGACCAGCGGGGCCAGGTAGTTGATTCCGATGTTGCCGAGCGCCGGCAGCAGCATCGCGGGCAGGGTGAGCCGCTTGAGCCGGGCCAGCTCCCGGCCGTAGTAACGGAGCGCGAGCAGCACCGCGCCCCGGCGTGGTCCGGTGGCAGGTAAATCGACAGAGGATGTCATTTCAACCCTGTGTAATCGTCGCGCGGCACGCCGAGTCGGCCGCCACAGGTTCGCGGCGGCCTGGAATCGGCAGGTCAGGAAAGGGAAGTGTGGCGCGACGGCGGTGACGCAGTCCACGTGTTTTTCGGCGCGGCGACTACGGTGCGAACACGCATCCGAGCGGGTTCGGCGCCTCCGGGGCCGGCGGCTGGGGCGGCACGGCCGCCTCACCCGCCGGCCAGCACCCGGACGGGGGAGCCGTCGAGGAAAGCGGTGATGTCCGCCACCGCCTCCGTGTAGAAGGTGCGGTAGTTCCGCTCGGTGACGTAGCCGAGGTGCGGGGTGGCCAGCACGTTCGGCAGGGTGCGCAGCGGGTCGTCGGCGGGCAGCGGCTCGGTCTCGAAGACGTCGAGTCCGGCGCCCGCGATCCAGCCCTCGCGGAGGGCGCGCAGCAGCGCGCTCCGGTCGACGATCGCGGCGCGCGAGGTGTTGACGAGGTAGGCGTGCGGCCGCATGGCACGCAGCTCCGGTTCGCCGAGCAGGCCGCGGGTGCGGTCGGAGAGCACGAGGTGGACGGAGACGAAGTCGCTGCCGCGCAGCAGCTCCTCCTTGCCGGTCGCCGGCCGGGCCCCGGCGTCGGCGGCCCGCTCGGGGGTGAGGTTCTGGCTCCAGGCGAGCACGTCCATGCCGAAGGCGGTGGCCACGCGTGCCACCCGAGTGCCGATCTTGCCGAGTCCGAGCAGGCCCAGAGTGCGCCCGGCCAGGTCCTGGCCGACGGTGGACTGCCAGGGGCCGCCCTCGCGCAGGGCGCGGTTCTCCGTGGTGACGTGCCGGGCCAGGCCGAGGAGCAGCGCCCAGGTCAGTTCCACGGGCGGGGTGGCGTTGCTGGCCGTACCGCAGACGGTCACGCCCCGGGCGGCCGCGGCGGCGAGGTCGACGGAGGCGTTGCGCATCCCGGTGGTGACCAGCAGACGCAGCCGGGGCAGCCGGCGCAGCAGGTCCGCGTCGAACGGGGTGCGCTCCCGCATGACGACGACGATCTCGCAGTCGGCGATCTCGGCGACGAGCTTGTCCCGGTCGCCGATGTACTCACGGAGTGTCCGCACCTCGACTCTCCCGGCGAGCGGACTCCAGTCGGCCATGGCGAGGGCGGCGCCCTGGTAGTCGTCGAGTACGGCACAGCGAAGGGTCATACCGGCATTCTTCCTTGCCGACAGCCGACAGCCGACGTGCGGGACCCTGGTGAGCTGCGTCCGGACCCGGGTGAGGTGCGGGCACACCCTGCCGCCGTATCGTACGGCTGTCGTTGATCCGGAACGTTCCACCGGCCCTGGCAGCCCGCCTGGACCGCCCGCCCTCTCCTCGCCCCGCGGAGCAGCGCATGACAGCCACGACCTCGCCCGAGAGCGGTGCCGTACGCACGGAGTCGGCCTGGGCGCCGATGGCCGCCCCGGTGTTCCGGGCCCTGTGGATCGCGCAGTTCGTGTCGAACGTCGGCACCTGGATGCAGACGGTCGGCGCGCAGTGGCTGCTCCTCGGCCACGGCGCCACGCTGGTCACGCTCGTCCAGACCGCCTCCAGCCTGCCCGTCGTCCTGCTCGCCCTGCCCTCCGGGGTGCTCGCCGACCGCTTCGACCGGCGCCGGCTGCTGGTCGTCGCCCAGTTCGCCATGTGCGCGGTGGCGACGGTCCTGGCGGTGCTCGCCTTCGCCGACGCGCTCGGCCCCGGCCCCCTGCTCGCGCTCACCTTCCTGCTCGGCTGCGGCACCGCCCTGATGGGCCCCGCCTGGCAGGCGATCCAGCCCGAACTGGTCCCCCGCGAGCAGCTCGGCGGGGCCTCCGCACTGGGCGCGGTCAACATGAACCTGGCCCGCGCCATCGGCCCGGCCGTCGGCGGTGTGCTCGTCGCCGCGGCGGGCGCGGGGTGGACCTTCGCCTTCAACGCGGTGTCGTTCCTGGGCATCGTGGTCGTGCTGCTGCTGTGGAAGCGGCCCGCGGTCCCGCCCGTTCCGGCCGCCCGCCGCGAGAGCTTCGTCACCGCCTTGTACGCGGCCCGGCGTTACGTGTGGAACGCCCCCGGTGTCCGCCGTGTCCTGCTGCGCACCGCCCTGTTCATACCCGGCGCCGCAGCCGTCTGGTCCCTGCTCCCGCTGGTCGCCGGCGACTCGCTGCACCTGGGCTCCGGCGGGTACGGCCTCCTCCTGGCCGCGGTCGGCATCGGCGCCGTCAGCGGAGCCTTCCTTCTGCCCCGCATCCGCGGGACGCTGGGCGCCAACGGCACGATGGCGGCCGGTGCCCTCGTCTTCGCCGTCGTGCTCGCCGTACTGGCCACCGTCCACGTCACCTGGATCGTCGCGCCGGCGCTGCTGCCCGCCGGACTGGCCTGGATCGGCGTGCTGTCCACCCTCAGCGCCGCCACCCAGACCCGGCTGCCCGGCTGGGTACGCGCCCGCGGCCTCGCCGTCTACCTGCTCGTCTTCCAGGGCGGCCAGGCCCTCACCGCACCCCTGTGGGGCGCCCTCGCCCAATGGCTCGGCCTGACCGGCGCCCTGCTCGTCGCGGCGGTGCTGTTGCTGCTGTCCGCCGCGAGCGTCCGCCGGTGGCCGCTGTACGACGCCGCCCGCATCGCCCCCTCCCCCTCCGACCACTGGCCCGCCCCGCCCCTGGTCTTCGAACCCGGCCCGGCCGACGGCCCCGTCCTCGTCTCCATCGTCTACCGCGTCGCTCCCGACGACCGCACCGCCTTCACCGACGCGATGCGCGACGTGGCCCGCTCCCGGCGCCGCACCGGGGCCCTCACGTGGGGTCTGTACGAGGACGGCACCGCTCCCGGC
>NZ_JBEYFC010000350.1:0-9869 GCF_040634175.1 Streptomyces sp. NPDC007162 | reverse complement strand
GCTGAGGGCGCCGTACGTTCGTGAACGTACGGCGCCCTCGGCTTTGTGCTCCCCGACAGGACCCCGCAGGGTCACGGCGTCAGGAGGGTCACCGCGTCAGCGGCGGCCGCTCCCCCGTCGGCTCTTCGCCCCGGTCCGGGCCCTCCTGCCTGATCACCTCGCCCTGCACCACCTTGCCGTCCGGGCGGTGCATCCGGGCCTGCTGGAAGACGTTGCCCAGGGTGCCGGGGGCGGCCACGCGGAGCCTGCGGTCGATGGTGCGTTCCGCGAGGCGGGAGACGGCCTTCTGGACCGGGGGCAGCAGGAGCAGCAGGCCGAGGGCGTCGGAGACGAGGCCGGGGATCATGAGGAGCAGGCCGCCCAGCATCGTCAGGCCGTTGCCACCGCCGCGCTCCGGGGAGCCGCCACGCCGGATCGCCTCGTTCAGGCTCTGGAAGGCACGCCGGCCGGCCCGCTTGATGACCACGGCACCGCCGACGATTCCCGCCACGAGCAGCAGGAACACGGTCATGCCGCCGACCGCGCCCGCGACCAGCGTCAGCAGCCAGATCTCCAGCACGAGCCATGCCGCGAGGCCCAGCGGCAGATACCGGGCGAGCCGGGAGCGCCGGGGCCGGTCGGTGTACGGAGGGGTCTGCGCGCCAGTCGTCATGCACCCAGTGTGCCTGGGCCCGGCTCAGTGCGGGATAAGGGGATGATCAGCCGGATCTGTGAGGTTTCCGGACCCCGGGCGTGGGGCCGCCGCCCGCGCTCCGGGCCGGGCGGCGCCCGCTACGACTGCCCGCCCCTGCCGGTGATCTTGCCCACCCGCTCGGTGACGCCCCACGAGGTGACCCGCCACAGGGCCTCCACCAGGATGTCCCGGCTCATCTTGGAGTCACCCAGCTCGCGCTCCACGAACGTGATGGGCACCTCGACGACGTGGAAACCGGCCTTGACCGCGCGGCGGGCCAGGTCGACCTGGAAGCAGTAGCCCTGGGAGGCGACCTCGTCCAGGCCCAGACCCTCCAGGGTCTCGCGGCGGAAGGCGCGGTAGCCGCCGGTGATGTCACGCAGCGGCAGGTCGAGGGCGAGGCGGGAGTACAGCGAGCCGCCCCGGGAGATGAACTCGCGGGACTTCGGCCAGTTGACGACCCTGCCGCCGGGCACCCAGCGGGAGCCCAGCACCAGGTCGGCACCCTTCAGCGCGGTCAGCAGCCGGGGCAGCTCCTCCGGCTGGTGGGAGCCGTCGGCGTCCATCTCGACGAGCACGCCGTAGCCGTTGTCCATGCCCCAGCGGAAGCCCGCGAGGTAGGCCGCGCCGAGGCCTTCCTTGCCCTTGCGGTGCAGGACCTGGACGTGGTCGTCCTCGGCGGCCAGTTCGTCGGCGAGCTTGCCCGTGCCGTCGGGGCTGTTGTCGTCCGCCACCAGAACGTGCGCCTCGGGGACGGCCTGGCGCACCCGGCCGACGATGGACTTGATGTTCTCCGCCTCGTTGTAGGTCGGAATGATCACCAAGGCCGTGCCGAGCGGGCCGAACTGCCTACCCTGGGCCTTTGCCGCGAGGGTCCCGTCGCCGTCGTTCACTGCTGCCCCTTCATGTCGTACGCAGGGGACCACCATAGTGGCCAAGGCCTGCGGAGACGTGACGGCTCATTCGTATGGCGGTGTCGATTGCACAAGAACGGGGTAAGGATGCCCGTTTCGGGTGGCCGTCATCCCCGCTTTCGCCAGCGTGTTCCCCCGCACAGCCACTCTGTTCCCCTGCGGATGGGGGCCCGGTGCCCTTCGGGCCGACCTGGGACCCGCTGGCTGCGGGTCGACCGAAAGCCGTTGTCTACTGAGCTCCGGGCCCCACCCGGGTCACACCTCCCGACCGGCCTGGACGTTCCCCCGTCGGCGCGGGCGCTGAGCCTGGCTCCCAGTGGCGGTGCCCCGGTGCGGCACACCGTCCCTGACCCAGCGGCGCTGCGACGAGTGCGCGAACTGCTCCCCGGTCGGGCGTCCGGTGGTGGACTCCGCCGAACCTACCGGCCCGCTGCCGCTGGCTGTCAACAGTCGTTTGACCTGCATAAATACCCTCAAACCCCAGGTCAGGGCGGAGGATGCGCAGGTCGCGCGACGCGGCGGCGGCCGGCGATGACGACCGCGCCACCCCGGGAGATCACTCGCCCGGCCGTACGAATGCGGTCCGGTCACTCGCCCGGCCGTACGAACACCGTTCGGCCGCCGACCACCGTGCGCAGGCAGACCGGCAGCTCGCGGCCGGGGGTCAGGTCGGGCAGCCCCGGAGTGCCGGAACGGGGATCGGTGGACCAGCGGGCGACCCGGTCGTCCGGGGCCTGCACCACCAGTTCGTCGGTGCGCCAGACCGCGTAGTCGGCGGGCGCGCCGGGCACCAGGACGCCGGCGTCGTCCCGGCCGATCGCCCGCCAGCCGCCCCGCGTGTGCGCGGTGAACGCGGCGCGGACCGAGACCCGGTGCTCGGGCGTGTGATGGAACGCGGCGGCGCGGACGGTGCCCCAGGGGTCGAGCGGGGTGACCGGAGTGTCGGAGCCGAAGGCGAGCGGGACCCCGGCCTTCAGGAGGGCCGCGTAGGGGTTCAGGGCGCGGGCCCGCTCGGCGCCCAGGCGCTGGGCGTACATGCCGTCCGCTCCGCCCCACAGGGCGTCGAACGCGGGCTGCACGGAGGCGATCAGGCCCAGTTCGGCGAAGGCGGCGATGTGCTCGGGGGTGAGCATCTCGGCGTGCTCGACCCGGTGCCGGGCGGCGCGGACCCGGGCGGGACCGGCCTTCTCGGCGGCGGCGCGCACGCCCTCCACCACGGCGGTCACGGCGGCGTCGCCGATGGCGTGGAAGCCCGCCTGGAGGCCTGCCTCGGTACAGGCGACGACATGCGCGGCGACGGCCGCCGCGTCCAGATAGGCGGCCCCGGTGTGGCCCGCGTCGGCATAGGGCTCGTGCAGGCAGGCGGTGTGCGAGCCGAGGGCACCGTCGACGAACAGGTCACCGGCGGCGCCGCGCGCGCCCAGCTCCCGCGCCTTGTCGGCGTTCTCCTCGGCCCAGTAGCCGACGACCCGGGGGCCCGGCACCTCGGCCGCGAGCCGCAGCAGGTCCGTGAAGTCGTCCTCGGACGAGATCTTCGGGCCGCCGCACTCGTGCACCGTGCCGATACCGAGCGCTGCCGCATGCGCGAGGGCGGTGCGCTGGGCCTCGGCACGCTGTGCGGGCGTCACGGCCGCGAACGCGGCGGCGCGTACGGCGTGGTGGGCGTCGCCCGTCAGCGGGGCGTCCTGACGGGCGACCGGGTCCGGGACCAGGTCCAGCAGGGCGGTGGTGACCACGGCCGAGTGGACGTCGATTCGGGAGAGGTAGAGCGGGCGTCCGCCGGTGGCCGCGTCCAGCTCGGCGCGGCTCGGCGGGCGGCCGCCGGCCCAGCGGGAGGCGTCCCAGCCGTGCCCCAGCAGCACCCGGTCGTCCGGGCGTACGGCGGCGAAGTCGCTGACCAGCGTCAGGGCCTCGGCGACCGAGGTCGCCCCCGACAGGTCGAGTCCGGTGAGTGCGAGCCCGGTGGACGTGGTGTGGACATGGGCGTCCGTGAAGGCGGGGGTGACGAGAGCACCGTCCAGGTCGACGATCTCGTCGACCCCGTCGGCGAACGCGTCGGCGGCGCCCTCGGACCCGACCCAGGCGACCTGCCCCCGCTCCACGACCATCGCGGTCGCGAACGGATCGGCGGGGCTGTGCACCTCGCCGCGGCGGAGGAGAACGGTCTGGGGCTGGTCGGTGCGCTCACTCATGGGGACCAGTCTCGCCCCTCGGGCCGATCACCTTGTCACGAGGGGCCGTGTGCACACGCCCCACCGCTCAGATCCTCGGCGGCCGTGCCTCATAGGGCGTCGACAACACCACCGTCGTCCGCGTGGACACCCCCGCCAGACTGCGCAGCCGCGCCAGCAGCCCCTCCAGCTCATGGGGCGTGGCCACCCGCACCTTGAGGATGTAGTTCTCGTCGCCGGCCACGCTGTGGCACGCCTCGATCTCGGGGACGCCGGCCAGCCGGTCCGCGATGTCGTCGGGGGCGCTCGGATCGAACGGCTTCACCGAGATGAACGCCGTCATGGGCAGTCCGACGGCCTCCGGGTCGACGACCGCGGCATAGCCGCGGATGACGCCGCGCTGTTCCAGCCGGCGCACCCGCTGGTGCACGGCCGACGTGGAAAGACCCGTGGCCTTGCCCAGGTCCGTGTAGCTCATCCGCCCGTCCTTGACGAGCAGCTGCACGATGTGACGGTCCAGCTCCTCCATGGCGCAAAAGCTACCGTGCGCCTGATCTCCTCGGGTACCTCGGCGACGCAGGTCATAGCCGGTTCGTGATGTCACGGAGGGCTCACCGCGGGGCGCCCGAGGGACAAAACCGCCGCAGCGGGCACCTGCGCACGGCATGTGACGAACGACACAGCCCCCGAACGGGCTCCGTGATGGTCTCGTGATTACCGCCGAGACCGGGCGGGAAGTGCTTGCTGTGGTCGAGGCCGCAGTGCCTTCACGGCCCAGCCCGAGGGGGAGTACCCATGCAGAGTCTTAAGCGCCCTGGTCGTCCCGCGCCCAAGCGCCCGCAGTTGGTTGTCGAGCCCGAGCCGGAGGGCGTCGAACCCGACCTCTACGAGGCCGAGGAACTGGACGCCTACGACACCTTCGAGATGTTCCGGGTGGTCTGCCCGGACTGTGCGCAGCCGATCGCGCTGCTGGCGGACGAGGAGTTCCTGCCGGAGCACGCGCTGTGCGCCTCGCCGTGGAACCCGTTCGGCCTCACGGTCTGTGCCGGTACGGGCCGCGCGGCGGCCGACGCCCCGTCCGCGGACGAGTCGGCCGAGCCTCAGGAGCAGGACACCGCCCTCCTGCTCACCCTGCCCCAGGGTCTGGACTGGCGGACGCAGCCCTTCTCGCACGTCGGTGGCGCGGGCTCACGCCCGATGCGCGTACCGGCCATGCGCTTCGGCGGCGGTGTCCTCGGCCGTCAGGCCGCCTGAGTCAGCGCACCGCACTCCAGTAGTCGCCCTGCACCATGGCGCGCAGGCTGCCGTGGTGCAGGGTCAGTGTGTCCGGATCCGCCGGCACGGCGGCCTCACCGAAGTACACCTGCCGGTAGGCGATGCGCAGCATGACGATCGCGTGCCGCAGGGCGGCGTACAGGGTGTAGAAGTCCATGTCGCGCAGGGTGTGGCCGGTCAGGCGTGCGTAGCGGTCCTCGATGCGGTCGCGGCGCAGGAAGCCGGGCAGCCCCGGCTGTCCGGAAGCGGTCGTCAGGTCCTGGAAGAAGCGGTGCAGGTACACGGTCCAGCCGAGGTCCACTTCGCGCGGGGCCGCTGCGGCCATCTCCCAGTCGAGCACGGCTACGGGGTCGAAGCCGGCGTAGACGATGTTGCCGATGCGGGCGTCGCCCCAGTTGAGGACCGGGTCGCCGGGCTCTCGCGGCCACAGCTGCGCAAGCCGGTCGAACGCGGCCTCGATCAGCGGTGAGCGGGCGAGCCCGTCCACCACCCAGTCGTAGTAGGCGCGTTGGGATCCGACGTGCCTGCGCAGCGCGTCACCCTCGCCGGGGAGGGCGAGGAACCCGGCCTCCGCCACCGGGACCTGGTCGTGCAGCCGGGCCAGCAGGCCGACCGACGCCGCTTCGAGGTGCTGGCGTTCGCCGTCGGTCGCCGCGTGCAGCCAGTTCCCCTCGTACGTGTAGGGCATGACGTCGGGCGGGACGCGCCCCTCGGCCCGCTCCATGACGAAGAAGGGCGCGCCCAGCGGCCCCGGGTCCTCCTCCAGCCACAGCACACGGGGCACGGGCACGTCGGTGTGCTCGCCGACCAGCCGCATGGTGCGGTACTGCCGGGTCATGTCGTACGAGGGGAAGACCGTGTAGGCCGACGGGTCCGCTGCCAGTCTCAACGCGCATGCTCGCACGGAAGCGCCGGAGCGGCTGCTGGACCTCGATGCGCAGCGGGCCGACCGCCGGCCGCATCCGGTCCTCGCCGAGGGCGTCCGAGGCGCGCACCGCGTGCAGGGTGTCCCCGGTGCGCAGGGTGGCGTAGGCGTCGATCACACCGACGTTCGGGTAGACGCCGAGGCCCAGGACGAGCAGGGCGGCGCCGGAGTGGTCGAGGACGTGGAAGATGCAGCGGTCGTAGGCGTTGCGGTCCCCGGTGGCGACGTGCCGCATGGACAGCGGGACCTGGTGCACGGGGTACTCGTCGAGCGGTACGGGACGGTCGTCGGCCATGGCGGGCCTCCCCGGTGGCGGAGAAAGTCCGGCTGACGGTACGTCAGAAGAGAGGAAGGGGCCAGATCCCGGACCGGACGCCCGTGAACTCACGCGCGATTCGGGGAACCGGTGACCTGGGCGGCAGCCGCCGCGTTGGCCTGGCATGACGACCACGTACTCCGCCCTCGGCCGTCAGCGCCGGATCTTCGTGCCCCCGCCCGCCTCGTCACTTCCGCCGCCCACGCCGCAGGACCCGCCGATCTACCGCGAGCTGATGCGGATCTGGGCCGACCGGGGCCGCGCCCTGCCGGGCCGCCATGACCCGGAGTGGGTCAGGCTGGCGGCGCCGACGGTCGCACGCGGGCAGTTCAGCGACTTTCCGGCCCTGCCACATGACGGGCGATGACCATCCGCTGGATCTGGTTCGTCCCCTCGACGATCTGCAGGACCTTGGCCTCGCGCATATAGCGTTCGACCGGGAAGTCCGCCGTGTAGCCGTAGCCGCCGAGTATCTGGACGGCGTCCGTGGTGACCTTCATCGCCGTGTCGGTGCAGTGCAGCTTGGCCATGGCGGCCTGCCGGGCGAACGGACGGCCCGCGTCGCGCAGCCGGGCCGCCGCGAGGTAGAGGGCGCGGCCGGCCTCGATCTGGGTGGCCATGTCGGCGATCATGAAGCGCAGGCCCTGGAAGTCGGAGATGGGGTGCCCGAACTGCCGCCGTCCGGTGGCATAGGCGACCGCCTCGTCCAGGGCGGCCTGGGCCAGGCCGATCGCGCAGGCCGCGATGCCGAGCCGGCCGGAGTCCAGCGCGGACAGGGCGATGGCGAAGCCCTGGCCCTCCTCGCCGAGGCGGCGCTCGTCGGGGACCCGGACGTCGTCGAGGTGGACCTGGGCGGTCGGTGAGCCCTTCATGCCCATCTTCTTCTCCGGCGCCGCACCGGACAGGCCCGGGGCGTCACCGGGCACCAGGAAGGCGGTGATGCCGTGCGAGCCCTCCCCGCCGGTGCGGGCCATCACCGCGTAGAAGTCGGCGATGCCGCCGTGCGTGATCCAGGCCTTGGTGCCGTTGATCACCCAGGAGTCGCCGTCGCGGACGGCTCTGGTGCGCAGGGAGGCCGCGTCCGAGCCGGAGGCCGGTTCGGAGAGGCAGTAGGCCCCGAGCAGGCCGCCGCCGAGTATCGCGGGCAGGTGTTCGACCTGCTGCTGCTTGCTGCCGTAGGCGGCGAGCGGGTAGCTCGCGAGGGTGTGCACGCTGACCCCGAGGCCGACGGTGAGCCGGGCCGCGGCCAGCTCCTCCAGGACCTGGAGGTAGACCTCGTAGGGCTGGTCGCCGCCGCCGCACTCGGAGTCGTACGGCAGGCCGAGCAGGCCTGATTCGGAGAGCAGGGTGAAGACCCCCCGCGGGAAGCGTCCGGCGTCCTCCTCCTCGGCCGCCTGGGGCGCGATCTCGTGCCGGGCGATGTCCCGGACCAGCGAGAGCAGGTCTCTCGCCTCTTCCGTGGGCAGTTGACGCTCCACCGGCTGCGGGTCGCGGTCGGACATGGCGTCGGTCTCCTCCCTGTCGGGCACCGGCGGACACGGCCCACGGGTAGGGGCGGCTCCGCCTGTCGTTCGAGTGCGGCCGAGGGGGCGTCTCCGGGTCTCGGAAGCTGCTGACCTGCGGCTGCGCAGTGAGTATGCCCGATCGGGGACCTCGCGTCACCAGTTAACGACCGCTTACTTCAGGAATTCCAGGCCAACATCCGGGCGCATCGAGATTGGTCCGAACCATTGACCCGACTGGTCTAGTCCTCCTAGGGTCCATGACCAACGCTTTACCGCGTTCATGCCAATCGGCGCGCGTTCCCCTCTCCCCCAGGAGGAGACACCCGATGCACATCTTCCACCGCTCCGGCTTCCGGGCGCTGCTGTCCGCGGCCTGTTGCGCCGTCCTCGGCGCCGGACTGCTGGCCGGCGCGGGCACCGCCTCGGCGGCCGCCCCGCCCGCCCCCCGGGTGAAGGCCGGCTCCAAGGTCGTCGGCTACTTCACGGAATGGGGCACTTACCAGCGCAACTACCTGGTCAAGAACGTCGAGACCTCCGGCTCGGCCGCGAAGCTCACCCACATCGACTACGCCTTCGGCAACGTGACCGGCGGCAAGTGCGCGATGGGCGACGCGTACGCGGCGACCGACCGCGCGTACACCGCCGCCGAGTCCGTGGACGGCGTCGCGGACACCTGGGACCAGCCGCTGCGCGGCAACTTCAACCAGCTGCTGAAGCTGAAGAAGAAGCACCCGAACCTCAGGATCCTCTGGTCCTTCGGCGGCTGGACCTGGTCGAGCGGGTTCGGCGAGGCCGCCAGGAACCCCGCCGCCTTCGCGCAGTCCTGCTACGACCTGGTGAAGAACTCCAAGTGGGCGGGCGTCTTCGACGGCATCGACATCGACTGGGAGTACCCGAACGCCTGCGGCAACACCTGTGACACCAGCGGCCGGGACGCCTTCAGGAAGGTGATGGCGGCACTGCGCTCGAAGTTCGGCAGCGGTGCGCTGGTCACGGCGGCCATCACCGCCGACGCCACCGGCGGCGGCAAGATCGACGCGGCCGACTACGCCGGCGCGGCGCAGTACGTCGACTGGTACAACCCGATGACCTACGACTACTTCGGCGCCTGGGCCTCGACCGGCCCGACGGCCCCGCACTCGCCGCTGAACTCCTACGCCGGCATCCCGACGGCGAACTACTACACCTCGGCGACCATCGCCAAGCTCAGGGGACTCGGCATCCCGGCGGCCAAACTGCTCCTCGGCATCGGCTTCTACGGCCGCGGCTGGACCGGCGTGACCCAGGCGGCCCCCGGCGGCACCGCGACCGGCCCGGCGGCGGGGACCTACGAGCAGGGCATCGACGACTACAAGGTCCTCAAGGGCAGGTGCCCGGCCACCGGCACGGTGGCCGGCACGGCGTATGCCAAGTGCGGCAGCGACTGGTGGAGTTACGACACCCCGGCCACCATCGGGACCAAGATGACCTACAAGAACCAGCAGGGTCTGGGCGGCACCTTCTGCTGGGAACTGAGCGGCGACACCGCGAACGGCGAGCTGATCAAGGCCGTCAACTAGCCCCCGTCACGGGGGGCCTGGGGCGGAGGTACCACGAGACCTCCGCCCCTCGCGCGTCACGTGTCCCGGCGGGCCGGGGCCGGGGCGGGGTAGGACGGGTCGAGCTCCTCGATGGCGCGCAGGGTGCCGCCGAGGGTCTTGACCAGCAGTTCGCACATGGTGTCGCGGGAGAGTCCGGGGCGGTCGATCCACTCGAGGGTGGCGCCCTCCACGCTGCACAGCCAGGAGAGCAGGCCCATCCGGGCCAGCGGGGCGATGTCGGTACGGCCGTAGGCGCCCTCGGCGATGGTCACGACGATCGCCTCGCGCACACCGTCCCGGATGGCGTGCACCTCGGCGTCGAAACCAACCCCGCCGCTGACGATCGTGCGGTACGCGGCCTGGTGGTGCTCGGCGTAGCGCAGATAGCTGTCGATGGTGCGGTGGACGCGGTCCATGCACAGGCGCAGCAGGTCGACCGACTCCGGGACGGTCTCGCGGAGCTTGTTCAGCAGTATCGCCCACGCGGTCTGGAAGGCCAGCGGGAAGTCG
>NZ_JBEYFC010000349.1:0-9879 GCF_040634175.1 Streptomyces sp. NPDC007162 | reverse complement strand
CCGCTCTTCCGTTCTGACGGGGGCGTGACCTTCAAGGTCACGCCCCCGTCCCGTCTGTCGTGGCGCCGCTAAGCGGCCTCGGCGTCCAGTTCGAACCACACCGACTTGCCGACCTCGTGCGCCTGCACGCCCCACGCGTCCGCGAGGGAGTCCACCAGCACCATGCCCCGGCCGTGGGTGCCGTCCCCGGTGTCCGGGGCACACACCCGGGGCCTGCGGGCCACGAAGTCCCGGACCTCCACCCGTAGCTGGCCCGGCTCCACGACGGCCGTCAGCACCGCCTCACGGTCGGTGTGGACGAGCGCGTTGGTGACCAGTTCGCTGGTGAGCAGTTCGGCGATCTCGGAGCGGCCGGGCCGCCCCCAGTGCCGCAGCAGTTCCCTCAGTTCCCTGCGTGCCTCGGGCACCGCCCGCAGGTCCGACCGTCCCAGCCGCCGCCTGAGCTGCGACGGGTGTCCCCGTTCCGTCGTGTCGGTCTCTTCCCCCGCCGTCTGCGCCGAGGAGGCCCCGATGGCCACGGGACCACCCCCTCGTGCCTGACTGTTCATGACCCCCGCCCGCACGCTGTTTCCGGTTCCCCTCCTGATCGAACAGGTTCACGGGGATCCATGCCCGCTCGGGCACGCGCCAGTCATGTCACGTCGATGACGACCGGGTGTTCGGCCATGTCCCGGATCAGCCCCCGCGCGTACGCCGCCGCCAGGACCGTCCCGTACGCGCCAACGGTGCCGTGGACCCGGCGTGAATCAGCCCCTCGCACAACCCCACGAGCTGATTCACGCGGTCCACGGCACCGGAGAACCTGGCCGAAACCTGACCTTCCGCCTACTTGTTCCCGAGGCCCTTGGTGCCGATGTTGACGATCTTGTGGGTGTCGCGGGTCATGTCGACGACCAGCTTCGTGGTGGTGTTGCGGCTCCAGGTGAGCGTGATGACGGCCTCCGTGTACTTCCTGGTGCCGGTCTCCGTGACCTTCCACTTGAGCGGGGTGTTCTGGGCGCGCAGCACCCCGTCCGCGTGCTCGCGCTCCTCCCAGGCCCGCAGCTTCTTCAGGTAGGTCGGGGCGATGTAGTAGGCCCGCAGCGCGGTGGGCAGCTTGCCGCTGCCGTCCAGGTCGCTCTCGGCGTCGATGTAGGCGCCGTAGAAGTCGGAGATGCGGGTGATGTTGTCGGACGGGTTGCCGCTCACGCTGCGCGGGGCGCCGGCCGAGGCCTGGGCGGTGGCGCCGAGGCCGAGGGCCACGGCGAGGACGCCGGCGGTGAGGACGGCGCGGGTCTTGCTGCTCATGTCTGTTCCCCGTTTTCTGGGTCTTCTGGGTCTTCTGGGTCTTCTGTTTTCTGGGGTTGGCCGTGGGTCAGTGGAGCTTGTGCACGGCCGTGGTGGTGGTCTTCTTGAACGCCTTCACCGGCGCGTCCACGAAGCCGCCGAGCTGTCCCCAGTCCACGACGGTGACGGTGCGCCCCTCCCGGCCGATGGCGATCAGCCGGATGTCACTGGTGCCCCAGGCGGTGATGGTGCGCAGGGCGTAGACATGGGCGCCGTCCCCGACCGGCAGGGTGCCGTGGTCCTGGAACGTGGCACTCATCTGCGGGTCCGCCATCTCGATCCGGTCCGCGCAGGACACGATGTCCTCGTCGAGCTTCGCGAACCGGCCCTTCGCCAGGCGGACGCTGGGCAGTTCGGCGCTGACCTGACGGGCGCTCGTGTCGAGGTCGGTCCGGAACTTCCGGTACCAGGAGTCCTGGCCGCCGCCGAGCCCGACGCCGATGCAGATGTCCTCCTTGACCTCCTCCGGAATGCCGGCGGTGACCTTGCCGGCCGTCCAGGACGTGCCGGCCCGCGCCGGCAGGTCGGCCGCCGTGAGGAAGCCGGGCGCCTTGGGTGCGGCCGCCGCGGGAGCGGCGAGCGCGGTGCCGACGGCGAGTGCGGCGCCGGCGAGTGCGGTGAGCGCGCCTGCTCGGGTGCGCTTGGGCATGGGTGATCCCCCGTGGGTCGGTGCATGGGTATGGGCTGTCGCCGACGCGGCCGACTGGTCGGTCCGGCCCTGCTCGGTGCGACACCAAGAGCATCGGCCGTCCCGGGCGGCGACCGCAACGGCGGGCGCCCGTTTCCCCGCCCTGGAACCATCCCAGCCCTGTTGACGTGCAGGTACATGAGTGCCTGGGATGGCGATGACCGGGGGAAGGTGCCCGTGCGCGAGGATGTGGACGACGTCGGGGAGTTCGCGGCGCTGCTGCGGCAGTTGAAGGGCCGTACGAACCGGAGCTACGGCTCGCTGGCCCGCAGGCTGGACATGAACACCTCCACCCTGCACCGCTACTGCGCGGGCGAGGCGGTGCCGCTGGACTTCGCCCCGGTGGAGCGGTTGGCGGCATTCTGCGGAGCGACACCCCGGGAACGCCTCGAACTCCACGAACGCTGGCTGCGAGCGGTGACGGCCCGCCAGCGCCCGCGCGGCACGGCCGACGAACATCCGCCCGCGGCACCCGCCCGGCGAGCGCGCCCGGAGGCCGGGCCAGGACCGGCGGCCGGATCCCCGGCGGAGCCGAAGACTGCCCCGGGAACCGAACTCGGGACGGAGACAACAGCGAAGCGCCCGCCGGAGGCCGCAGCGGGCCCCTCAGCGGAAGGCGGGGCGGCGGCCCCCTTGGCGGAGACCGAGCCGGGGTCCGGGGCGGTGCCGGTGGTTGTGGGAGGTGTCGAGGGGGCGGCCGGCGGTTCGCGGCGCTGGTACCGGCGGCGTCGCACCCTGGTCGCCGCCGCCGTGGCGACCGTCCTGTTGTCGACGGTGGGCACGCTGGCCGCGCTCCCGGACGACCGGCCGCCCGCCGACGCCGCCGCCCGGCACCCCGGTTCCGCCGCCCCCACGACCTCCGCCGGCGAGACCGGGCGCCCCGAGGCCAGCGCGTCCGCCGGTCCGTCCCCCGGCCGCACGTCCGCCGCCGCTGCGTCGCCGTCCCGCACGCCGGGCGGCGCACGGCCCTCCCCGTCCGCCTCGGGCGGAACCACACCCTCCGCTCCGAGCGGCGCGACCGGCGTCCCGCTCACCTGGACCGCGAACTCCCAGCTGTGGGAGCTGGGCTGCGACCACGACTACGTCATCGACAAGCAACCGGCGCAGGTCCCGCCGCCGCCCGCCCCGCAGGACGCCGGCACCTGGGCGGCCACCCAGAACGCGGTGCACGGCGGCGACACCATCGTGGAGGTCTCGGTGCAGGGCCGCTCGTCGACGGCCGTGGTCCTGGAAGGCCTGCGGGTACGGGTCGTCGGCCGGACGGCACCCGCCCCCGGCATCGCCTACTCCATGGCCGACGGCTGCGGCGGCGGCCTCACCCCGCGCTACTTCGACGTGAACCTGGACAAGGACCGCCCGATCGCCCGGCCCGTGGCCGGCGAGGGCCCGGACGGGAAGACCGTCTCCACCATGCACCTGCCCTACCGGGTCTCCGTCACCGACCCGGAGGTGCTGCGGGTGCAGGCGAGCACCGTCGGCTGCGACTGCCGCTGGTACCTCGAACTCGACTGGTCCTCACAGGGCCGCTCGGGCACGGTCCGGGTCGACGACCACGGGCAGCCGTTCCGCACCAGCTCCATCAAGGGCCTGCCGCACTACTGGTACGGCTTCGTGGACGGGGTCCGCCAGTGGGTGCCGACCGGCGACTGAGTCACGGGCCTACGGCCGCGGCACGTTGCGGAGGTTGGAGCGGGCCATCTGGACCATCCGGCCCACGCCTCCGTCCAGGACCATCTTGGACGCGGAGAGCGCGAAGCCGGTGACCATGTCGGCCCTGATCTTCGGCGGGATGGAGAGCGCGTTGGGGTCGGTGACGACGTCGACCAGGGCCGGCCCCTTGTGCTTGAACGCGTCCTTGAGGGCGCCCGCGAGCTGCCTGGGCTTCTCCACCCGCACCCCGTAGGCGCCGCAGGCCTGGGCGACGGCGGCGAAGTCGGGGTTGATGTTGTGGGTGCCGTGCGCGGGCAGGCCCGCGACCAGCATCTCCAACTCGACCATGCTGAGCGAGGAGTTGTTGAAGAGGACGACCTTGACCGGCAGGTCGTACTGGACCAGGGTCAGGAAGTCGCCCATCAGCATGCTGAATCCGCCGTCCCCGGACATCGACACCACCTGCCGCCGCCGGTCGGTGAACTGGGCACCGATCGCCATCGGCAGCGCGTTGGCCATCGAGCCGTGCGAGAACGAACCGATCACACGGCGGCGGCCGTTGGGCGAGATGTAACGGGCGGCCCAGACGTTGCACATCCCGGTGTCCACGGTGAACACCGCGTCGTCGTCGGCGAGTTCGTCGAGGACCGAGGCCACGTACTCCGGATGGATCGGGACGTGCTTCTCGACCTTCCTGGTGTACGCCTTCACCACCCCCTCCAGCGCGTCGGCGTGCTTCTTGAGCATCCGGTCGAGGAACCGGCGGTTCTCCTTGGCCCGTACGCGCGGCACGAGACACCGCAGGGTCTCCCGTACGTCGCCCCACACCGCCAGGTCGAGGCGGGAGCGCCGGCCCAGTACCTCGGGGCGCACGTCGACCTGGACGATCTGCACGTCGTCGGGGAGGAAGGCGTTGTAGGGGAAGTCGGTGCCGAGCAGGATCAGCAGGTCGCACTCGTGGGTGGCCTCGTAGGCGGCGCCGTAGCCGAGCAGCCCGCTCATGCCGACGTCGTACGGGTTGTCGTACTGGATGTGCTCCTTGCCGCGCAGGGCGTGGCCCACCGGGGACTTGAGCTTCTCCGCGAGTTCCATGACCTCCGCGTGCGCGCCCGCCGTGCCGCTGCCGCAGAACAGGGTGACCTTGTCCGCCGCGTCGATCATCCGGACCAGCTCGTCCAGTTCGTCGTCGCCGGGCCGGACGGTGGGCCGCGAGGTGACGAGGGCGGCCGAGGCGGACTGCTCCGGGGCGGGCTGGTCGGCGATGTCACCGGGCAGGCTCACCACGCTCACCCCGCTGCGGCCGACCGCGTGCTGGATGGCGGTCTGGAGCAGCCGGGGCATCTGCTTCGGGCTGGAGATCAGCTCGCTGTAGTGGCTGCACTCCTGGAAGAGCCGGTCGGGGTGGGTCTCCTGGAAGTAGCCGAGGCCGATCTCGCTGGACGGGATGTGGGAGGCGAGGGCGAGCACCGGGGCCATCGAACGGTGCGCGTCGTACAGTCCGTTGATGAGGTGCAGGTTGCCGGGGCCGCAGGAGCCGGCGCAGGCCGCGAGGGTGCCGGTGATCTGGGCCTCGGCGCCGGCCGCGAAGGCGGCGGTCTCCTCGTGGCGGACGTGGATCCAGTCGATGGCGGAGTTGCGCCGGACGGCGTCGACGACCGGGTTGAGGCTGTCGCCGACGACGCCGTAGAGGCGGCGCACCCCGGCGCGGACGAGGATGTCGACGAACTGCTCGGCGACGTTCTGCTTGGCCATGGCGGTCGGGCACCCTTCGGCTCCGCGGATCTCCGGTACTCCCCCGGCGATGCCCTTCCATGTATCCACAACGGCCGCGCTCACGCCTCCCAGACGGCCGCCGCCGTACGGTCGTCGGCGTAGCCCTTGACCCGCACCTGGGCGTCCGCGAGGAACGCGGCGAGGCCCGGCGGGGTGCGACCGGACCAGCGTCGGGCCAGGTAGGCGCAGAGGGCGGGCTCCCCGCGCAGCGGCTCCGCGAGGCCGCCCGTGCACATCACGAGGGCGTCACCCGGGCGGGCTACCGAGGCCCGGAAGAGGAAGGGGTCGCGGGGCGGCTCGGGGGCCGGTTCGTAGGGGCTCGGCGGGGTGGGGATGCCGAGGTCCATGGTGAGCCGGTCGCCCGCGGGGGTCTCGGAGGGCGGCGAGCCGAAGCCGAGTACGGGCTCGCCGGGGGCGTCGGCGTCGGTCCGCGGTTCGATGTCCTGCCACTCGCCGTCCCGGAGCCGGAACAGCCCGCCGTCGCCGACGCCGAAGAAGACGCGGGTACGGCACTGGGGGTGGCCGGGGATGAGCAGGCAGCGCAGGCTGGCCGCGTACTCCTCGGCGGCGACGCCCTGTTCGGCGGCGCTGGCGCGGAGTCTGCCGAGGCTGCGGTCGGTGAGCCGGTGCAGTCCGGACTTGAGGTCGCCGCGGCGGGCGGCCTGGATGTCCTCGGTGAGCCGCTGGTGGCTGCGGCCCACCGCCCGGGCGATCAGCTCGCACACCTGGGCGGCGGCCCGGTGCGCGCCGGGGGTGGCCCGGGCGCCGGTGGCCATCGCGACGAGGATCAGGGCCTGGTCGCCGGACCCGAACCGGGCGGTGAGCAGGGCGTCGCGGCGCGGCTCGCCCCGGTACCGGGCGGAGTCACCGCGCTGGGAGACGGCCCGCAGCGTGGAGGCGCCGTACCGGGCACCGTCCAGCACGGTGTCGGCCACCAGATCGCCGAGGCCGTCCGGATCGGCGACGGGCATCGCGGTGGGCTCCGCGTCATAGGTGGGCGGCCCGGAACCGACGTACTCGACGGAGGAGGCAGGGGCGGGGGCGGCGAGGGGTGACGACGGGGCGGGGACAGCGGGCGGCGAAGCCGGTGCCGCGGCCCGCGAATCGTCCGGGGTGATCGGCGACGGGGCAGCCGCGGCGTAAGGCGCCGAGTAGGGCGGCTCTGAAGGGCGGATGGGCGGCTGAGCCCGGGGCGGGGGCGGTGGGTCGGCCGGGGCGGTTCCTGGTGGGAACGGGGTGGAGGGCGGGGTGTCGTCGTCCGCGTCCAGCGGATCCTGGTCCTCCTCGTCCCACGGCCAGGGTGCCGGAGCGGCCGGCAGGCCCCCGTCGGCGCCGCGCCCATCAGGGGCGGCCACAGGACGGTCGGGCGCAGGCCGGTCGGGCGCGTCAGGAGCCGGCGGACGTCGCGTGGGCGTCTCGGGTGCGGCCCCGCGCTGGGGCGGCACGGTCGGCGGAGGCGGGCCGGGCAGGTCCGGAGCCGCGCCGCCGCCCCCTCGTCCTCCCACCGTCTTCTTCGCCGAGTCGAAGCGGTCGTCCAGGGAGTCGGGTGCGGCCGTGGGTCCGGTGTCCTCCGTGAAGTCGTCGTACAACTGCCCCCACCAGTCGTCCTCGTGACGGGTGGGCCTACCCCCTGGCTGGCTCATGCCCCCAATTGTCCACCGCACGGCCCCGATGAAAACGGGGCATCCGGAAAAATCCCGCACCCGGCCCGATCTCGAACGGCGTGTCGAGGGACATCCTGAACACGCGTGCGGGAAAAGGGAGTCCCGGACACGCGGGAGACTCAGAGCAGGTCGACGAGCGGTACGGCGTCCGCCAGGGCGCGCATTCCGGCGTCGTTGAAGTGCAGGTGGTCGCCGGGGTCGTAGGCCGGCCGGATGCGTGCGGGCCGCTGCGGATCACGTACGACGGCGTCGAAGTCGACGTACGCGTCGAAGACCTGCCCGCTGCGGATCAGCGAGTTGACCCGCTGCCGTACCGACTCCCCCGCCCCGGTGTACTCCCCGTACCCGGCGTACGGCGTGAGGGTCGCGCCCACCACCCGGATCCCCCGCGCGTGGGCGCGGGCGACGATGGTCCGGTAGGCGCGCACGAAGTCGGCGGGATCGGTGGCCGCCGGGGTGCCCTTGATGTCGTTGATGCCTTCGAGGACGACCAGGGTCCTGACCCCGGCGCGGGCCAGCGCGTCCGCGTCCAGGCGGCGCAGGGCCGCGGGACCGCCGGTGCTGTCGGTGAGCAGCCGGTTCCCGGAGATCCCGGCGTTGAGGACGCCGATCCGGTAGGGCCGCAGCCGCTCGGCGAGCCGGTCGGGCCAGCGGTGGTTGGCGCCGAAGCCGGACCCGTTGCCGTCGGTGAGGGAGTCGCCGAGGGCGGCCACACTGCCGAGGGTCACCCCGCGGACGTCGACCCCGGTGACGTAGTACCAGTTCCCGGTGGTGCGGGTGTAGCCGTCGCCGTCCTCGTCGGCGGCCCGCCCGGCCCCCTGCACGGCGATGTAGCCGGTCTGGAGGGCGACCCGGTGGTACGTGGCGGGCCCGGAGTTCCCCGGGGTCTCGACGCTGACCAGCAGATCCGCACCGGCCGGCACCGCGAGGGGCACCGGATCACTGACCAGGTCCTGCCCGGCGGGTACGACGGCGGTACCGGCGCCGTCGAAGGTGGCGACGCGCATCGACCCGGGTACGGCGTCCGGCCCCGTGCCCTGCCGCCGGGCGACGGTGACCGCGCCGAGCCGCAGGGGTGCGCTGCCGAGCCGGTTGCTGATCCGGACACGTACGGCCGCGCCCCCGACGCTGAGGTGGACGACGTTGCGGAACGCGGCGCCGGGCACGGCCGGGACGGTACCGGAGGGCGCGGCCTCCCAGCTCCCGGTCCAGAGCGAGGGCGCGGGATCGGCGCCGGCCCGCGCCGCCGTGCCCAGCACCGCCAGCAGCGCCGCCGCGAGGACCCGACCGACCTTGCCCATCCGCACGTCCGCCCTTCCGAAGGTCCACTGGAGGGGAAGGTGACACACGGAGCGTGGACCGGGCGGCAACTCGACCGTGGGTGCACCCGGTTGGCGGAGTGTGAGGCGGCGACGGCCGTCGGCGGTCGTCCTGCCCACGGTCAGTCACGCCTGTCACACCCCACGCGGCGGAGCCGCGGACCGGTACAGCCGCGCGCCCCTGACGGGGTGTTGCCCGGCGAAGCGGCCGCGGCGAGGGTCCCCCGGCCCCGCCCCTACCCGGCCGCCACCGCCCCCTCCAGCGTGAGCAGCCGCACCTTGCGGTCAAGTCCCCCCGCGTACCCGGTCATCGAGCCGTTCGCCCCGATCACCCGGTGGCAGGGCCGCACGATCAGCAGCGGGTTGGCCCCGATCGCGCCGCCGACCGCCCGGACCGCCATCCTGGCCGCGCCGACCCGCGCGGCGATCTCCCCGTACGTCGTCGTCGCCCCGTAGGGGACGTCGTCGAGCGCCGCCCACACCCGCTCCCGGAAATCGGTGCCACGCGCCCGCAACTCCAGGTGGAATTCCTTGAGTTCACCGGCGAAGTAGGCGGCGAGCTGTTCCCCGGCCGCCGTGAAGGGGCCGGGATCCGCCAGCCATCCCGGTTCGACGCTCCGGCCGCCCTTCTGCCCGGGCACGGACAGGGAGGTCAACGCCCCGTCCGCGTCGGCGGTCAGCAGCAGCTCGCCGACGGGCGAAGCGATCCGGGTCCAGTAGGTGCCGCCCATCAGTTCCTCGACTCTCCTTGTGCGAGCAGGTGCCGGACGGCGTACGACCGCCACGGCCGCCACCCGTCCGGTACGTCCAGGTCCGGCGGGGTGACGTCCGGGTCACCGAGCGCGCGGACGCGGATCGCGGCGACGACCGCAGGACCGATGCCGGGCAGGGCCCGCAGCGCCGCCTCCGTGGCGTCCCGGTCGGCGCCCGGGTCGAGCCGTACAGTGCCGTCCGCGAGCGCGGCGGCGAGCGTGCCGAGCGCACCGGCCGGCTCGGCCTCGGCGAGCACGGCGGGGTCCGGGAAGAGGTGGGTGAGGCTCCCGGAGGGGGCGTCCAGCGTCTTGCCGTACCGCTGGACCAGTCGTTCCGCGGCGGCGGGCGCGACCAGGGTCCGCAGGGCGGCCTCGGCCGGGTCCGCGGCGCCTGGTGACCGCAGCCCGGGCCGGGCGGCGACCAGCGGAGCGAGCCGTGGGTCGGCGGCCAGCCGCTCGTCGACGGCGTACGGATCGGCGTCGAGATCGAACAGCCGGCGCAGCCGCTGTACGGCGGTGGTCAGGTCCCGGGGGTCGGTGAGGCGGAGCCGGGCGTCGAGCCAGCCGCCGGGGTGGGCACCGGTCGCCGCGGCCCTGCCGCCGGTCCGTTCCTCGACGGCGACGACCGCATGGCCGTAGGGCAGTCGCAGGGTACGGCGGTAGGTGCGCGTGCCCGGGGTGCCGGTGACCTCCTCCACGCCGGGTAC
>NZ_JBEYFC010000348.1:0-9903 GCF_040634175.1 Streptomyces sp. NPDC007162 | reverse complement strand
GGTGCGGAGGGCGGCCGGGACCGGCAGCGTTCCGCACCGCCGTCTCCTGTGCTCACCGGGGAGCGAACTCCACCGGCAGGGACGTCAGGGAGCGGGTGAAGGAGTAGAACGTCGTCTTGCTGGTGGCCCCGATGGCCAGGCGCAGGGCGCTCGCCGCGAGCTCGAAGCTGCCCCGGCAGTCCGGGCAGCCGGCCCTGAACACCACGGGGACCACTCTTCTCATCCCGGCGAATGCGGTCGCGACCGTGATCTCCCCCGCGCCGGAACCCGAAGACTCGCTCAAATCCCTCGCCCCTCCTTCTTGGTCGTTCGCCGTCAAGGCGCCGTCGCCCCGGGGCTCACTCACGCCCGTGCTGATCGGTGCGTACGACACGGTCGTACGCCGCCAATGCCTCGCGGGCCGCCCGGCGGGCGCTGTCGGCCAGCTCGGGCGGTGACACGATCCGGCCGTCGCCGCCCAGCCTGAGCGCCAGCCGGCGCAGGGAGGCCGGATCGGGGGTGCGCAGGGTGATACGCAGCCCGCCGTCGGGAAGCTCATCCGCGCTGTCGTGCGGGTAGTACTCGGCGACCCAGCGGCCGGCCGGGCCGACCTCGACGACCACTTCGGGATCCTCGGCGGCCGGCTGCACCAGCGCCTCGGACAGGTCGCGCAGCTCGATCTCCGGGGGCGCGGCCGGCTCGTCCAGGATCTTGATCTCCGCCACCCGGTCGAGCCGGAAGGTACGCCGGGCCTCGGAGCGCCTGCACCAGGCCTCCACGTAGGTGTGGCCGACGCTGACCAGGCGGATGGGGTCGATCTCGCGTTCGGTGACCTCGTCGCGGGCCGGCGAGTAGTAGCGGATCCACAGCCGGCGGCGCTCGGAGATCGCCCGGTCGACGTCGGCGAAGACCCCGCCCTCGGACTCGAAGGTCACCGACAGCCGCGCGCTGGCGTCGCCCGCCTCGCCGGCCGCGGTCTCCACCTTGGCGGTGGCCCGCAGCAGGGCCTGCCGGTCGCCCTCGCGGAGCCCCGGGAGGGTGGCCACCGCACGGGCGGCGACCAGGAGCGCGGTCGCCTCGTCGGCGGCGAGCCGGAGGGGTTCGGCGGCGTCCTCGCCGAGCGCGGCGACGTTGTGCCACCAGATCCGCTCGCCGTCGGTGTCGATGTCCAGCAGGTCACCGCCCCGGAAGCTGGTGCCGCACATGGGCAGCACGTCCAGGTCGGAGACCAGCTCGTCCTCGGTGATGCCGAAGGCCCGGGCGACGTCCGCGATCCGGGCGCCGGGGCGCTCGCGCAGATAGGTCACCAGGGAGAGCATCCGCCGGGTCTGGTCGATGGCGTTGACGGGCCTGACCGGTTTGCCTGCCACTGTCTTGCTCCGCTCCCCCTCAGCCCTTGGCCACGGCACGCAGCCGGTCCACCACGTCCGCACGCAGCTCGGCCGGCTCCAGCACCATCACGTCCGCCGCGAACTCCACCAGCCAGGCGTCCAGGCCGTGCCCGTACGGAATCTCCAACTCGTCCCACCCGTCGCCGAGTTCCCGGACGACCGTGGCCTTCGCCCGAAGGGGGTAGCCGGCGCCGGAGCGCAGCCGGATCAGCGCCGAGCGGTCGGCGACCTCCCCGGCCCAGCTCGCGACGGTCTCGCGCACGGTGACGACGTCCGGGACCGGCGCGGTGAAACCGGTGCCCCGGGAGCGCACCTTCCCGGTGATCCTGGACAGCCGGAACACCCGCTCGGCACCCCGGTCGCGGTCCCAGCCCGCCAGGTACCAGTGGCCGCGCCAGCACTCCAGGGCCCAGGGCTCCACATGACGTGGCTCGGGGTGGGCGGCGGTGGCCTTGCGGTAGTCGAAGACGACCGGGCGGCGGTCGCGGCAGGCCAGCATCAGCGGCTCGAAGGCGGCCTCGTGCACGGGGATCCGCGGCTCCAGGGCACCGTGCGCCTCGTACGGGTCGACGTCCTCGGGAAGCCCCGCAGCACGCAGCTTCTGCAGTGCGCCGCTGGCCGCCCCGGCGAGCCGGGCCTGCTGCCAGACCTTGGCGGCGAGCCCGAGGGCGGCGGCCTCCTCGGCGTCCAGGGTGACGGGAGGCAGCCGGTTGCTGTCGCGGCGCGCGAGGTAGCCGACCTCGCCGTCCAGGTTCTCGACGGTCTCGATCACCAGACCGAGCTCACGGAGATCGTCCTTGTCCCGCTCGAACATCCGGTTGAAGGAGTCGTCCGACCCGGCTTCCAGGTAGGCCTCAATGGATTCCCGCAGCTCACGCTTGCTGAGCGGCCGCCGAGTCCCCAGCAGACACAGCGCCAGGTTCATCAGCCGCTCGGCCTTGGCAATGGCCATCGACGCCCTTCGCCTTCCCTATGGTGCTCCTGACTGTTGACCGTACCGCTCCGCAGCGTCACGGCAAAAGCCAGTCCGAACAACGAGGGCCGAAACGGACAGGACCCAACAAACGGCGAGAGCCCGTGCGCATGGCACGGGCTCTCGTCCAGCCGCTTCCGACCGGGTTACCGGGATCAGACCGCGAGCAGGTCCACGACGAAGATCAGCGTCTCACCGGGCTGGATCGCCGGCGTCGGGCTCTGGTTGCCGTAGGCGAGGTGGGCCGGGATGGTCAGCTGGCGACGGCCGCCGACCTTCATGCCCTGCACGCCCTGGTCCCAGCCCTTGATGACCCGGCCGCCACCCAGCGGGAAGCGGAACGGCGTCCCGCGGTTCCAGCTGGCGTCGAACTCCTCGCCGGTGCTGAACGCGACACCCACGTAGTGCACGGTGACGGTCTGGCCCGCCTGGGCCACCTCGCCCTCGCCCTCCCAGATGTCCTTGATCTCCAGGTCGGCCGGGGGCTCGCCGCCAGGGAAGTCGATCTCGGGCTTGTCGATGCTCACGTCTCTAGCTCCTGCTTGTGTACGACACGGAACCCGCACAGTCTTTCATCCCGGCCGCGCTCGTGCCCGCCCGGCTACATCGCCGCCAGGATGTCCACCGAGAACACCAGCGTGGACCCCTTCTTCACCACACCACCGCTCGGCGGGTTGTTCCCGTAGGCCAGGTCCGGCGGCACGACGACCAGCACCCGGCTGCCGACCTTCTTGCCGGTGAGGCCCTGCGCCAGGCCCTTGACGACCTCCTGCATCTGCTCGACCGAGAACTGGGCCAGCCGCCCGCTGTCGTACGTCTGCTCGAAGGTCTTGCCGCCGTCCCAGACCACACCCTTGAACTGGCACAGGACCGTCTGCGACGCCTTCACCTCCGCCCCGTCCCCCTCCAGGACGTAGGCGGAGACCAGCTTCTTCGGCGGATCGGCCTTGGGAACGTCGATCGAGGGAGCCTTGCCGTCCGTGTTCGTGCCCACCTTCGGCAGCGCGGCGTCGCTCTGCGCGACCTCCTTGCCCGTGCTGGAGCTCTTCGAGTTGAACGAGTTCAGCACATCCACCACGAACACCAGCGTGTCGGTGCCCTTGATGCCCGCCTGGGCGTTGCCCGACGTGCCGTAGCCCCACGTCGGCGGCACCGCCATCAGCACCCGGCTGCCGGCCTTCTTCCCGGCCAGCGCATACCGCCAGCCGTCGATGATGCTGCCCTGGGCCAGCTGCAGCAGCAGCGGCGTCCGGTCGTAGGACTGGTCGAACACCTTCCCCGAGGACCAGATCTGCCCCAGGTAGTCGGCCTGGATGAAGTCGTTCTCCGCGACCGTCTTCCCGCTGCCCGCGATCACCGTCTTGACCGCCAGGTTCTTCGACGGGTCCCCGCTGCCCTTGGCCGCCGTCGGCTTCTCACCGAACTTCGTGCCCGCCGTGATCGCCGGCAGCGGCCCGTCCACGATCTTCGGCGGCGGCACCGACGACGCCGAGGCCGACGGCGACGCACTGGCCTTGCTGGAGGAGGACGACTTGTCACCACACCCGGCGAGTGTGACCAGCCCTGCGGGAACGGCGGCAAGGAGAAGAGAGCGTCGGCGCACGGAAGAGCCTCGTAATCGGTCGATCTTGCGGATGGCGTGCGCGCAACTCTACGACGCGACGCAGGCGCCGTACGGGAAACGTACGGCGCCCGTGTGGCGTACCACAGCATCCGCTCACATACCGGCGATGAGCTTCTCCACCCGGTCGTCCACCGAACGGAACGGGTCCTTGCACAACACCGTGCGCTGTGCCTGGTCGTTGAGCTTCAGGTGCACCCAGTCGACCGTGAAGTCCCGCCGCTGCTCCTGCGCCCGCCGGATGAAGTCACCCCGCAGCCGCGCCCGAGTCGTCTGCGGCGGCACCGACTTGCCCTCGAAGATCTTCAAGTCATTGCAGATCCGCGCGGCTTGACCCTTCTTCTCCAGCAGGTAATACAGACCACGACGACGGTGGATGTCGTGATAGGCGAGGTCTATCTGCGCCACCCGCGGATGAGACATGGTCATGTTGTGCTTGGCCCGGTACCGCTCGATGAGCTTGTACTTCATCACCCAGTCGATCTCGGTACCGATCCGGTCCAGATCCTCCGCCTCGATCGCGTCCAGGGTGCGGCCCCACAGCTCCAGCACCTGCTCGACCGTGCTGGTGCGGATACCACGCCGCTCGCAGAAGTCCACGGCCTTCTCGTAGTACTCCCGCTGCACCTCCAGCGCCGACGCCTCCCGGCCGCTGGCCAGGCGCACCTTGCGCCGGCCCGTGATGTCGTGGCTGACTTCGCGGATCGCCCGGATCGGGTTCTCCAGGGTCAGGTCCCGCATCACGGTGCCCGCCTCGATCATGCGCAGCACCAGGTCGGTGGCACCGACCTTCAGCAGCATCGTCGTCTCCGACATGTTCGAGTCGCCCACGATGACGTGCAGCCGGCGGTACCGCTCGGCGTCCGCGTGCGGCTCGTCCCGCGTGTTGATGATCGGCCGGGAACGCGTCGTCGCCGACGACACGCCCTCCCAGATGTGCTCCGCCCGCTGGCTCACGCAGTACACCGCACCGCGCGGCGTCTGCAGCACCTTGCCCGCGCCGCACAGCAGCTGGCGGGTCACCAGGAACGGAATGAGGATGTCCGCGAGCCGGGAGAACTCCCCGTGCCGCGCCACCAGATAGTTCTCGTGGCAACCATAGGAGTTGCCCGCCGAGTCGGTGTTGTTCTTGAAAAGGTAGACGTCGCCCGCGATTCCTTCCTCGTGCAGGCGTCGTTCGGCGTCCACCAACAGCCCTTCGAGAATGCGCTCGCCGGCCTTGTCGTGAGTGACCAGTTCGGTCACATTGTCACATTCGGGTGTCGCGTATTCCGGATGTGAGCCCACGTCGAGATACAGCCGGGCGCCGTTCCGCAGAAAGACATTGCTACTACGGCCCCATGACACGACACGGCGGAAGAGGTACCGCGCCACCTCGTCAGGCGACAGGCGGCGCTGTCCCCTGAACGTGCACGTGACGCCGTACTCGTTCTCCAGCCCGAAAATGCGGCGGTCCATGACTGAACATTACGCCCGATCCCCCGACCTGAAACGAGGTTCGACAGCACGATTTGGATCATTTTCCGAAGCGGCCACAACCACCGCACCCCCACCGGGAACTGCGAGGACCCGCCCCGTGACCACCAGGACCAGCAACGACACACCCCCCGCCACCGCCGGCACCACGAACCCCCACAGTGCCCCGCCCGCCTCGACGACCGGACCCGCGAGGCCCGTTCCCACCGACGAACCCACCGTGAACGTCGTCACGAGCCAGGAGAACGCCTCGGTGACCGTCCCGCTCGGCGCGTGCCGGTCCACCAGCACGAACGCACACGCGATCGCAGGCGCCAGGAACACCCCCGCGAGAACCGTGAGCAGCACCATGGCCACCGCGCCGGGCATCAGCGTGAGCGGCAGGTAACACACCGCCAGAAGCGCCACCAGGACCCGCAGTCGCCGCGCCGGCTCCCCCCGCCACTGCCGCGCCCCGTAGACCGTGCCCCCGAGCAGCGCACCGAGCCCCAGGGCGGCCATCAGCCAGCCGTACACCGCGGCACCGCCGTGGTCGTCCGCGTACGGCACCGACGCCACCGTGATGGACCCCAGCGCGATACCCACGAAGAGGAACGCGGCCAGCAACGCCAGCAGTCCGGGCGAACGCAGCGCACCCAGCCAGTGCGCCGCGCGCGGCGCCGAACGCCACGCGCGCGACGGCGGCGACACCACCACCGAGAGCGCCCCCAGCACCCCCAGCACGTTCACCACCAGCAGCGCCGCCTGCGCCGACCACAGCGACACACACAACGTCACCAGCAAGGGTCCCACGGTGAACATGACTTCCTGCGCCACCGCGTCCATCGCGTACGCCGTGTGGACCCGCTCCGCACCGCCGAGCACACTCGGCCACAGGGCCCGCAGACCGCCCTCCAACGGCGGCGTGAACAACCCGGCCGCCACGACGGCCGGGTACGCGAGCGGCAGCGCCCCGGTCCCCGCGAAGGCGAAACCGGCCATCGCGAGAGCCGACGCGCAGGCCGCGGGCAACTGGACACGCGGCTGCCCGTACAGGTCCACCAGCCGCCCGAGGACCGGCTGGCCCACCGCGTTCGCCACGCCGTACACCGCGGCCAGCGCCCCCGCCAGGCCGTAGGTACCGCCCTCGGCGCGCACGAACAGCACGATCGCGATGGCCGCGGTCGCGTTCGGCAGCCGGCCCACCAGCGTTCCCGTCAGCAGCCGGGCCGCGTGCCTCGCCCTGAGGATCTCCAGGTACCCCGCGGCCATGACCCGCCTCCAAGTTTTACGTATAACCCCGGCTCCCATACGTACCATGTGCGCAGTTCACACGTCCAGACGAAGGAGCCCGCCCCCGGTGGCACGCAGCAGCACGCGCCCCACGAGCCGCGACGTCGCCCAGGCCGCCGGCGTCTCCCAGGCCGCCGTGTCCCTCGTACTCGGCGACAAATGGCGCGGCCGCGTCTCCGAGACCACCGCCGAGCGCGTCCGCGAGGCCGCCCGCGACCTCGGCTACCGCCCCAACCTCGCCGCCCGCAACCTCCGCCTCGGCCACACCCGCACCGTGCTCCTCGTCGTACCCGCCCTCACCACCGAGTTCTTCGCGGGCGTCTACACCGGCGCAGCCCGGGTGGCCGCCGAACACGGCTTCGGAGTCGTCCTCTACCCCTCCCCCGAAGGCATCGGCCCGGCCCGCGACCCCTTCGCCTCCGCCCAGGCCGCCCTCGACGGCGTCATCGCCTCCTCCATGGCCGCCGACGCCCTCACCGCCATCCGAGGCGACCAGCTCCCCCTCGTCATGCTCGACAGCGACCCCGCGGGCAGCCTCGGCGCCGCCACCGTCAACCTCGACATCGCCGACGGCGTACGCCAGGTCACCGAACACCTCCTCGGCCTCGGCCACCGGCACTTCCTGCACCTCGCCGCGGACATCGCCTCCTGGACCTTCGACGTACGCGCCCGGGAACTCGCCGCGCGCACGGCCCGCACCCCCGGCACCACCGTACGAACCGTCCGCGCCCCCATCTCCATCGAAGGCGCCCTCGCCGCCACCGAAGCGGCCCTCGCCACCCCCGGCCCCCACCCCACCGCCCTCGTCTGCGACGACGACAAACTCGCCGCCGGCGCCTACAAAGCCCTGCGCCGCCTCGGCCTGCGCGTCCCCGACGACATCTCCGTCACCGGCCTCGACGACCTCGCCCTCGCCACCGCCATCGACCCCGAACTCACCACCGTGCGACTCGACGCGGAACGCTTCGGCGAACAGGGCATGCGAGCCCTCCTCGCCGTCCTGGACGGCCGCGAACCCGAAGCCGGGGACATCCCCGTCCAACTCGTCGTACGCGGCTCCACAGCGCCCCCGAGAGCCTCCTGAGCACCCAAAGGGCTCCCGGAACACACCCGCGCCCCGCCCTGGGGACTCCCGGACGGGGCGCGGCGCGCAAAAACGCGACGGACCGCTACTCGACGTCCCCGCCGGACTCCTCCGCCTCGTCGGTCTCGTCGGCCGCCGCCGAACCGCCGGCCTCCAGCAACCGGGACAGCTGCGGACCGACGATCCGCTTGAACTTGCGCTTCTGCGGACGCGTACGGTCCAGGACCGCCACCTCCAGACGCTCCTCGGGAATCTCCCGCTGCGTCCCGTTCGACTCGCGCGACAGAGCCGTCACAGCCAGCTTCAGAGCCTCCGCCAGGGTCATGCCCTCCCGGTGCTCACGATCCAGATAGCTGCTGATCTGCTCCGCGTTACCACCGACCGCGACCGAACCGTGCTCGTCCACGATCGAACCGTCGTGCGGCAGCCGGTAGATCTGGTCGCCCTCCGGGCTCTCCCCGACCTCGGCCACCACCAGCTCCACCTCGTACGGCTTCTCCGCCGCCGACGAGAAGATCGTGCCCAGCGTCTGCGCGTACACGTTGGCAAGACCACGCGCCGTCACATCGTCACGGTCATAGGTGTAGCCACGCAGATCCGCGTACCGCACACCGCCGATCCGCAGGTTCTCGTACTCGTTGTACTTGCCGGCGGCCGCGAAACCGATCCGGTCGTAGATCTCGCTGAACTTGTGCAGCGCACGGGACGGGTTCTCACCGACGAACACGATGCCGTCGGCGAACTGGAGCACCACCAGGCTGCGACCGCGCGCGATGCCCTTGCGGGCGTACTCGGCACGGTCCGCCATGGCCTGCTGAGGTGAGACGTAGAACGGCGTCGACACCGGTATCCGACCCCTTCCTTAGGGTTCCGTCGAAGTCACTGGGATCACCTTCACAACAGACGCCGAGCGCCTCAGAGCAGCGCCGCGCGCGGGCCGTCCGGCTCCTCCAGACGGCGCGCCAGCACCGCACGGGCCAGCTCGGAGGCCTCGTCCTCGGTGAGCCGGCGGAAACCGTCCTCGGTGATCACGGTGATGATCGGGTAGATCCGGCGGGCGACATCCGGACCACCGGTCGCGGAGTCGTCGTCGGCCGCGTCGTACAGAGCCTGCACCACCAGTGTGGACGCCTGCTCCTCGGACAGGTCGTCACGGAACAGCTTCTTCATCGCGCCCCGCGCGAAGATCGAACCGGAACCCGTCGCCGCGAAGTTGTGCTCCTCGGAACGGCCGCCCGTCACGTCGTACGAGAAGATCCGTCCCTTGCCCCGGTCCACGTCGAACCCGGCGAACAGCGGCACCACCGCCAGCCCCTGCATGGCCATGCCCAGGTTGGAGCGGATCATCGTCGACAGCCGGTTGGCCTTGCCCTCCAGCGACAGCTGAGCGCCCTCGACCTTCTCGAAGTGCTCCAGCTCCAGCTGGAAGAGCTTCACCATCTCCACGGCGAGACCGGCGGTGCCGGCGATGCCGACGGCCGAGTACTCGTCCGCCGGGAACACCTTCTCGATGTCCCGCTGAGCGATCACGTTGCCCATCGTGGCCCGGCGGTCACCGGCGAGCACCACGCCCCCGGGGAAGGTCACCGCCACGATCGTCGTCCCGTGCGGCGCCTCGATCACCCCCTGCGTCGGCGGCAACTGCCGCCTGCCGGGCAGCAGCTCCGGCTGGTGCTCACCGAGGAAGTCCATGAACGAGGAGGACCCAGGCGTCAGGAAGGCAGCTGGTAGACGCCCGGTGCTACGAGTGTTGGCTTCCACAAGTTTCCTTCCAGGTAAGCAGCGGCTCGGCGAGCGGCGTCGGGCTTGTCCCTCAATTTGCCGATGGCCGAATTGCAGTTGAAGCACAGTACGCCTCGGACCCTACCCGTCTTGTGGCAGTGATCCACATGCACGGGCGGGGCAGATAGACAGATCGCGCAGATCCCGTACTGGGAGGCAACCATCGCGTCGCGCTCGGCTTCGGTGAGGTTGTAGTCGCGCTTGAGGTGGCGAGGCCGCCCTTCAACCGCTCGGCACGCCCTGCAGCGGGTCGAGAGCCCGTCCGAGGCCGTGGCGTTTCGATGCCACTCGCTCCAGGGCTGCACCTCGCCGCGCTTCAGGCAGA
>NZ_JBEYFC010000347.1:0-9903 GCF_040634175.1 Streptomyces sp. NPDC007162 | reverse complement strand
CAGACCACCTGTCCTACGCGGAGCCCCGCCCCCATACCCCCACTTCACCCGAACCGCTTGACACGACCTCCCGGCGCTTAACTACGCGGCATTGACCCTTGACCCGGGCCGCTCCGGCACGGGGGAGAAGCGAGCGGGCGGCCCGGGGAAAGTGGGCGGCTTGGCGGGGTGTGCGACTGGGGTGGGCTGCGGTCTTGGCCCGGGTTGCGGGCGCGATCGACCGTCCGGGCACGCCGGGTGGGGTGGCGGCTGGCGGGTTGTTCGGGGCGAGGGCGGGACGGGGTTACGAGCCGTGGCAGGCGTCGTACTGCTCGGGTCGGCCGCACCAGCAGTCCGACGTGCGCTGCGGGGGCCAGGCCACCGCTCGGCCGCGGGCTGCCAGGGTTGTCGCGTACTGAGGGAGGAGGGTCGTGTCGGAGGGGGAGGATCCCTCCGAGGCTGCGAAGGCCTCGTAGGAGGGGACCGTGCCGGTGACGATGCCCAGGTTGGGGGTGCCTGAGGTGGAGAGTTCGCGGAGGGAGGACTCTATGGTCGCGAGGTGCTCGGGGTGGGAGGGGTACTCGGCGGCCAGGTCGGGGTACGCCGACAGGAGCTCGGAGAGTTCCTCCGCCGGCCAGTGGAGCATCGCCACCGGGAAGGGGCGGGAGAGGGCCTCTCGGTAGGTGCCGAGTTCGGCTCGGAGGCGGGAGATCTCGGCCTTCAGCTCCTGCGGGTTGTCGGAGCCGAGGGACCAGACGCGCTTGGGGTCGTGCAGTTCGTCCAGGGAGACCGGGGACGAGTGGAGGGTGTCCGCGCGGGCGTCCCAGTCGTCGTGGGGGAGGCCCAGCATGCGGCGGACCCGGTGGCGGCCGAAGAGAAGCGGGTGCGTGGCGTACGGGGGCTCGGCGACGTCCGTGAGGAGGAGGGTGGCCGCCTCGGTGAACGTGTCGTGCGCCGCCTCCAACTCGTCGTGGACTTCGAGGGACTCGGCGACGATGACCCAGGGGGCCGGGTCCCGCGGGGCCGTGGCGCGGATGCCGTCGATGATCGCCCTGGCCTCCGCCTCGTGGTCGTACTCCCACAGGTTCGACGCCTTGAGGGCCCGGACGAGGGCCGCGTTCTCCAGGGTGTCCGGCGTGGCCAGCAGGCGGTCGTAGAGCGCGGTCGCGGCGGGGCGGGCGTCGGCCAGTTCCAGGTGGGCCGCGGCCTGGAGGAGGAGGGCTTCGGCGTCCTCGGGGTACAGGCCGGCGGTCCGCTCCAGGCGTGCCGCTTCGGCGGTGTGGTCGACGACGTTCTCGGCAGGCGTGTCGGGGCGCATGGACGACACCGTACTGCCCGGCGGTGACAAAGGAGAGAGAGGGATGGAGAGAGGGAGCGGGGAGTAGGCGGGTGCGGTGCAGGGGGAGGGGGCGGGTGGCTGCTTCCCCCTGCACCGGGGGCGGGCGGAGGTGCGGGTCAGATCGTCACGCCGTCGATCTGGAGCGTCTGTACCGCCTTCGCCGGCACCGACACCGCCACCGTCTTTCCGGAGACGTAGGTGTCCGAGTACGACTTGTAGGCGTCGCCGCCCGTCGTCACCGTGTTCCAGCGCGGGACCAGGCCGCCGGTGCCGCCGGTCACCGTGCTGAAGCCGGAGAGGTTGAAGGTGAAGGTCTGGGCGGAGGTGGCGGTGTTCAGTGCCACGATCACCAGGCGTTTGGCCGAGGAGTCGTAGGCGGCCACGGCGTTGCTCACGCCCGTGTCGAGGATCTTCATGCCGGGGCGGATGTGACGGCTGAACTGGGCCATCACGTAGTACTTGGTGGTGACCGCGCCCGCCGCCAGGGTGCTCGCGTCGTAGGAGATCATCGCCCAGTTCGTGGACGGGTCCATGACCTGCCAGTAGACCCACGCGGTGGGGTGCAGCCAGCGGAAGTCGTAGAGGAGGTTGAAGGCCATGGTGTAGCCGGTGCCGTCGTTGTCGCCGGTCTCCGAGTTCCACAGGGCCTTGCCGGCCGTCGTGACGACGTCCGTGTAGAGGAGGTCGCGGCGGCCGCCGGAGCCCTGGTAGCCGTGGACGTTGACGCGGTCCACGTAGCCCTTGGTGGTGGAGGAGAAGGCGCCCCAGGTGGTGCGGGCCAGGTCGTAGCTCGTCTCGTCCGATGCCGAGATCTTGGTGCCGGTCAGGCCCCTGCTGTTCAACTCGCTGCGGAGGTAGGGGAGTACGGCCGCCTGGACGGTCGAGTCCATGTGGCAGCCCTCCTGGGTGCCCGTCGCCGTCCACCAGGAGGAGGACGGTTCGTTGAAGGCCTCCACCGTCGCGAAGTTCACCCCCCAGTTGTTCTTGGCGTACAGGGCGACCGAGGCGAGGTGGGAGGCGTGCTGGCGGTAGTTCCAGGACTGGAGGTTGTTGCCGCCGTCCGAGGCGCCGGACGGGTTGTGGTTCAGGCACATCCACCACATGGGGGAGTTGGCGAAGAGCTCGGCGGTGGCGCCCCGGTTGACGGCTTTGACGAGCATCGCCCGCTGGGTCGCGTCCGCTGTCCAGTTCCAGGCCGAGGAGGTGGGATCCTCGTTGTTCCAGTCCTGCCAGTAGCCCTCGATCTGCTTGAACGCGGGGATGTTGGGGGAGGCCACCATGGTGGTGCCGCTCACACTGTTCCAGCTGGACGCGCCGAGGTTGTAGCGGGCGATGTTCAGGCCCAGGCCGGGGAGTGAAGTGCTGTTGTACGTCGTCGACTTGGTGGTGAAGAAGATGTCGGCGAAGTCGTCGCGGGTGCCGAAGACGTTGCCCCACCAGGCGAGGGACGTGCCCCAGCCCTCCCAGGTGCCCCATGACGTCGACGGGCTGACGGTGATCGTCGCGTCGGCGCGTGCCGTGCCGGTGGCCAGGGCGCTGCCCAGGATGCCGCCTCCGGCGGCGGCCAGGAGTGTTCTGCGTCGGATCATGGCTGCTTCTCAACCTCTCCGTGCGGCTCAAACACCGGTTCCCGAACCGGCGTCGACTCGTCCCCCCGCATGCCAACACGAAGCATCAGGTGTGACGTGTGGGGTTGTCGAGAGTTGTGGCAGTGCTTTCTAAAACCGGTGGACGAAGTGGTCGGGGGGTGGGGGCGGGGCGGGAAGTGCTGTGGCTCTGGTGACTTGGTCGCGGGCGTCCTATCGTGCGGGCCCAACCGGGGGCTGCGGGGTCGGCGGGAGGTGTGCGGTGCGGCGACGGGGTGTGGGGCGGCGGGTGCTGTGGACCGGGGGTGAACTCCTCGTCACCGTGGGCGTGGTGCTGATGCTCCTGGTCGTGCACCAGCTGTGGTGGACCAACCGGGAGGCGAAGCAGGGGGCCGAGCGGAAGGTGCAGGCGCTGGAGCGGGCGTGGGGGGAGGGCGGGTCGAGCGCGGGTGGTGGCGCGGTCAAGGAGCGTTCAGGCGGTACGGGCGGTTCCGCGCCGTCCGTCGGCACCGGCACCGGCTCCGGCCGTCAGCAGACGTCGTACACCACCCGGGTCGTCGCCTCCCAGGCGTACGCCGTCCTCGTCATCCCGAGGCTCGGGCTGCGCGTGCCGATCGCCGAGGGCGTCAGCAAGCCGAAGGTGCTCAACCACGGGTACGTCGGCCACTACCCCGGCACCCAACAGCCCGGCCAGGCGGGGAACTTCGCGCTCGCCGGGCACCGGAACACGCACGGCGAGCCGTTCCGCTACCTGCCGAGGCTCCGGCTCAGGGACCCGATCGAGGTCGAGACGGAATCGGGGACGTACACGTACGTCGTGGACCAGATCCTGCCGCAGACGTCGTCCCTCGACTCCGGGGTCGTCCGGCCCGTACCGCGCTCGATCGTGAAACCGTCGTACGGCTACCGGGAGCCGGGGTACTACATCACGCTCACCACCTGCACGCCCGAGTTCACCTCGCGGTACCGGATGGTGGTCTGGGGGAAGCTGGTGTCGTATAAAGGGCGGTGAGGAGAGGGGGAGTTGACATGCGTGTGTACGGCCGTCGGGTCCTGGCCTCGCGTTTCGCCGCCCTGCTCCTGCTCGTGCTGTTCGATCTCCTGCTGCTCGACTCCGGCAGCCTCTTCACCACCGTCGCGCTCGCCGCGACCGCCGCCGTCGGCTCGGCCCTCGCCGTCAGCTGCCTGCTCGCCGCGCGCTCCGCGCCCGTCGTACCGGCCACCCGGGTCCGTACGGCGATCCGCGACCGGGCCAAGCGCACGGCCTTCCTCGCGCAACGCGATCCGGACGCGAAGGGCCGCACCCGGCCGCGAGCACCCGGACTCCGCCTCCAGGCGACCACCGCGTAGGGCACCCGGGATCCGTTCCCGGTGACCCCGCGCGGGTCGTCATGCCGTCCCACCTCATCACCACGGCACGACGAGACCCCCTGGAGGGCTCCCACCCATGTCCGTTTTCGCCGGCCTGGTCGAGCATCTCGCCGACCTGCTCCAGCCGCTGTTCCACGCCTCCGCGGCCGCCGCCGCGATCGTCCTGTTCACCGCACTCGTACGCCTGCTCGTGCATCCCCTGTCCCGAGCCGCCGCCCGCGGCCAGCGCGCTCGGGCCGCGCTCCAGCCCAGGGTCGCCGAACTGCGCCGGAAGCACGGGAAGGACCAGCAGGCCCTGCAGAAGGCCGTGCTGGAGCTGCACGCCGAGGAGAAGGTGTCCCCGTTGTCCGGCTGTCTGCCGGGGCTGTTGCAGCTGCCCGCGTTCTTCCTCCTGTACCACCTCTTCTCCAACCCGACGATCGGCGGCCGGGACAACGGACTGCTCGCGCACGACCTGCTGGGGGCTCCGCTCGGCGGACGGTGGGTCGACCTGCTGGGGGATGCCGGTGGCGGGCTGTTCGGGGGCGCGGGGCTGGTGTACGCGGGGCTGTTCGTCCTCGTCGCCGTCGTCGCCGGCTTCAACTTCCTGCGGGCGAAGCGGACGGCGGTGCCGGGCGTCGTCGGCGGTGAGGGGGAGCAGTCGGTGCCGGGGGTGGGGGCGGTCACCAAGGTCGTGCCCTACATGTCGTTCTTCACGCTCTTCACCGTGGCCGCGGTGCCGCTCGCCGCCGCGTTGTACGTGGTGACCAGTACGGCCTGGAGCGCGGTGGAGCGCGCGGTGCTGTACCGATGAGAGGGCGAGGGGAGTGGAGGACGGTCCAGTACGTGAACAGGCTCTTGCCCGCTGTACGTGCATCTTGGAGGATCGACCAGTCCTCCGATGGCTGCACCCATCGGCCGGGCGCTCGCTATCAAGGGAGACGGTGACGATCATGAAGCTGCTGCGAGTCGGTACGGCGGGGGCGGAGCGGCCCGCTCTGCTCGACGCCGAGGGGGTCCTGCGGGACCTGTCCGGTGTCGTGGACGACATCGACGGCGCGCTGCTCGCCGACGACGCCGCCCTCGGCCGGGTCCGGGCCGCCGCCGACGCCGGGGAGCTGCCCGCGCTCGACGCGACCGGGCTGCGGATCGGGCCGCCGCTGGGGCGGATCGGCAAGGTCGTGTGCATCGGGCTCAACTACCACGACCACGCCCGTGAGACCGGGGCCGAGCCGCCGGCCGAGCCCGTCGTCTTCTTCAAGGCCGCGGACACGGTCGTCGGGCCGTACGACACCGTGCTGGTGCCGCGCGGGTCGGTGAAGACCGACTGGGAGGTGGAGCTGGCCGTCGTGATCGGGCGTACCGCCCGCTATGTGGCCGACGACGAGGACCCGCTGGCGTACGTCGCCGGGTACGCCGTCGCGCACGACGTCTCCGAGCGGGAGTTCCAGATCGAGCGGGGCGGGACCTGGGACAAGGGGAAGAACTGCGAGACGTTCAATCCGCTGGGGCCGTGGCTGGTGACGGCCGACGAGGTCGGCGACCCGCAGGACCTGTCGCTGAAGCTCTGGGTGAACGGCGAGCTGAAGCAGGACGGGACCACGGCCGAGCAGATCTTCTCGGTGGCCGAAGTGGTGCGGTACGTCAGCCAGTTCATGGTGCTGTACCCCGGGGACGTCATCAACACCGGGACGCCGGCGGGGGTGGCCATGGGGGCGCCGGAGCCGAAGCCGTTCCTTCGGGGTGGGGATGTGGTGGAGCTGGAGATCGGGGGGCTTGGGCGGCAGCGGCAGGAGTTCAAGAACGCCTGAGGGGTGGGGGAGTTCGCTGCGTGGGCGGGTGCGGGGTGGTTCGTGGTTGTTCGCGCAGTTCCCCGCGCCCCTAAGGGGCGCGCTTCATCTCACGTGCGTCAGAGCTTCAGGTATGTCTCCAGGGCCTCCACCACGAAGCGGTGGTCCTGGAGTTGGGGGAGGCCTGAGACCGTGACCGAGCCGATCACGCCCACGTTCTCCACCGTGATCGGGAAGGAGCCGCCGTGGGCCGCGTACGCGTCGGGGTCCAGGCGGGAGGTCTCCTCGAACGTCGTGCCCTTGGCCCGGCAGCGGGCTCCCACCAGGTAGGACGGCGCGCCGTAGCGCTCCACCACCCGGCGTTTGCGGGTGATCCAGGCGTCGTTGTCGGGGGTGGAGCCGGGCAGGGCGGCGTGGAAGAGCTGCTGGCCCGCGCGGTGGATGTCCACGGCCACCGGGGCCTGGCGTTCGCGTGCCATCTCCACCAGCAGGGAGCCCAGGGCCCACGCGTCGTCGTTCGTGAACTGCGGGAAGACCAGACGGCGTTGCTGGGCCTCCAGCTCCTCGACCGACGGGGTGAGCTCGGGGGTGGACCGGGGGGTGAGCTGCGGGTGGTGCATCAGAGGGTCACCGTCACTTTCTCGGCCGCCGAACGGCGGGCTGCTTCCAGTACGTCCAGGGCGGCCGCCGCCTCCAGTGCGGTCACCGGGTTGGGGCCCTCGCCCCGCAGGGCCCGGGCCACGGCCGCGTAGTACGCGGGGTAGTCGCCGGGGAGGGTGGGGACGGCGCGGCCGCCGCCGGTGACCGGGGACTCCCCGGCGCCGATCCGGCCGTACAGCGACTCCGGTTCGGCACCCCAGCTGTCCGAGGCGCCCGGGCGGTGGCCCTCGCGCAGGGCCGCCTCCTGCGGGTCCAGGCCGTACTTGACGTATCCCGCCTTCGAGCCCAGCACCCGGAAACGCGGGCCGAGCTGGGGTGCCGTCGCCGAGACGTAGAGGTGGGAGCGGACGCCGTTCGCGTGGGTGAGCGCGATGAAGGTGTCGTCGTCGGTCTCGGCGCCGTCCCGGCGGACGACCGACTCGGCGTACACCTCGGTGGCCGCGCCGAAGAGGGTCAGGGCCTGGTCGACGACATGGCTGCCGAGATCGTAGAGCAGACCTCCGATCTCTGCGGGGTCGCCGGACTCGCGCCAGCCGCCCTTGGGCCGCGGACGCCAGCGTTCGAAGCGGGACTCGAAGCGCCACGCCTCGCCCAGTTCGCCGTCCTCCAGCAGCTTGCGCAGGGTGAGGAAGTCGTTGTCCCAGCGGCGGTTCTGGAAGACCGAGAGCAGCAGACCGCGCTCCTCGGCGAGTGCGGCCAGGTCGCGGGCCTCGGCGGCGGTACCGGCGACCGGCTTGTCCACCACGACCGGGAGGCCCGCCTTGAGGGCGGTGGTCGCCAGCGGGACGTGGGTCCTGTTCGGGGAGGCGATGACGACCAGGTCGAGATCGTCGGCCCGGTCGAACAGGTCGTCCGGGGCGGCGACCGTCCGGACGCCGGTGAACTCGGCCTTCGCCTGCGCCTGCCGCTCGGGGTTCGAGGTGACCACCGTGTCCAGGGCGAGGCCCTCGGTGGCGGCGATCAGAGGGGCGTGGAAGACGGATCCGGCGAGGCCGTAGCCGATGAGGCCGACGCGCAGGGGAGTGGCAGCTGTCATGCGTCCTACTTTCGCAACGCTGTTGCCTAAGTGCAAGTGGCGGGGAGAATGGGCCCGTGGACGAGACGACGAGCAGCATGGGGAGCATCGCTGTGCGGGGCGGCGCGCGGGGCGGTACCAGGAGCGGGCCGGGGCCGGTCGGGGCGAATCTGCTCGCCGTGCGCAGCCACAACACCGCGCTGGTGCTGGATCTGCTGCGGACCGCCGGGAGCGAGGGCATCAGCCGGCTCGAACTGGCCGGGCGGACCGGGCTCACCCCCCAGGCCGTCAGCAAGATCACCGCCCGGCTGCGGGAGCAGGGCCTCGCGGCGGAGGCCGGGCGGCGCGCGTCCACGGGGGGCAAGCCGGCCACCGTGCTGCGGCTGGTGCCGGAGGCGGGGCACGCGGTGGGGGTGCATCTCGACCGGGACGAGCTGCGGGCGGTGCTGGTCGACCTCGACGGGAGGGTGGTGGCGCAGCGGCGCGCCGAACTGGACCTCGGGGCGGGGGCGGCGGCCGTGGTGGGGGCGCTCGCGACGGTGGCCGGGGAGCTGATCGGGTACGGGGGCGACACGTTGCTCGGGGTCGGGGTGGCGGCGCCCGGGCCGCTCGACCACGTCCACGGGGTGCTGCACCGGGTCACCGGGTTCCCGGAGTGGGACGGGTTCCCGTTGCGGGACGCGCTCGCGGAGCGGCTGGGGGTGCCGGTGGTCGTCGACAAGGACACCAACGCGGCCGCCCTCGGGCTCGCGGTCGGCGGGGAGGGCGGTTCCTTCGCGTACGTGCACCTCGGTACGGGCCTCGGTGCGGGACTGGTGATCGGCGGCAGTGTGCACCGGGGGCCGCGGACCGGGGCGGGGGAGCTCGGCCACCAGGTCATCCAGCTGGACGGGCCGCCGTGCCACTGCGGCAACCGCGGCTGCGTCGAGGCGCTGTGCCTGGCGGCGGTGGGCCGGGCGGAGCCGGAGGAGGCGGCACGGGTCCTGGGCGCCGGCGCCGCGAACCTCGCCGGGCTGCTCGACATCGACCTCGTGCTGCTCGGCGGCCGCACGATCGCCGCCGCGCCGGAGACCTTCGTACGAGGGGTCGCCGCCGTCCTCGACGAACGCGCCCGGCGCGAGGGCCCCCTCGGCACGACCGTCCCCGTCCGCCTCGCCCCGGGCGGGGACCGCGCGGTCGCCGAGGGTGCGGCGCAGTTGCTCTTGGCGCCGCTCTTCGGCCGGGCGGACGGGTGAGAGGAGGGGCTGAACGGGCGGAGTTGTCGCCCGTGCCCGGAGTGGCGGCCGTCGGCTTCCGTCGCCGCCCGGCAGAGTCACCTGTTCATGCGCATGCGACTGAGCACCCCCCTGTCCCTCTGCCTAGCCGCCGCAGCCGTCGTCCTCGTCCCCGTGCCGTCGGCGACCGCAGCCCCCGCCGTCGCCGAGGCGTCCTGTGTGGGCGCCGACGCACGGGACTTCCCCCTCACCACCCGTATCCACGGCGGCCCCACGTCCTACGAGCCCGGCGGCGGCTACGGCACCTGGTACCTCGACCTCACCAACACCACGAACCGCACCTGCACCGACGTCCACCCGGTCGTCGTCCTCGTCGACGACCATCGGGTCCTCAAGCCCGCCCAGACCGAGCTGGAGTTCTACGACGGCCCGCACACCCGCCCGGTCCCGCTGACCGAGACCGACGAGTCCGAACTGGTCGGGGTGTTCGACGGGAACGACTTCCCGGGGTTCACCGTGGCGCCCGCGGCGACCGTCTCGGTGAAGGTCAGAGTCGCCTTCGCCGCCGACGCCGTACCGAACGCGGTCACCGCGGACGCGGCCCTCGTGCAGCGGCGGGGCTCGGACGGCGCCTGGGTCGGGGAGTCCAACGACTACCGCTTCGGCATCGGCCAGGAGCCGCCCCCGCCGCCGCCCACGGTCACGGCCACCCCGGCTACCCCGGCCGACCCGGACACCCCGGCCTCCGCCCTCCCCTCGGACGGCACGGAGGCGGTCTCCGGCGAGGCCACCCCGGAGGCCTCCCCCGGGGCCACCCTCGGAGCGGTCCCCTCCGCGGGCGCCGCCCTGCCCTTCGCCGCCGAGGCCGCGGACGCCGGGGAACGCGCCCGCGAGCTGGCCCGTACCGGCCTCGGCCTGGCCCACGGACTGCTCACGGCCGCGGCCGCGCTGCTCCATCAGCCGGCGGGCC
>NZ_JBEYFC010000346.1:0-9921 GCF_040634175.1 Streptomyces sp. NPDC007162 | reverse complement strand
GGCTACCGCTTCCGGCACTCCCTGGTCCGCGAGGCCGTCGCCGACGACCTGCTGCCCGGCGAACGCTCGCGGATCAACCGGCGCTACGCCGAGGCTGAAGGTCGTATCGGCCTACCGTGCTCATGGATCCCACGTGCGTGCTCCTCGCGCATCAGTTCCGCCATCCGCCCGTCCAGCGCCTCCAGCTGGCCGGGGGAGCAGTGCTCAAGGATCTGCGGCACGTGGTCGGCGGCCTGGCAGATGTCGTCGTACCCGAGCACCAGCAGCGACTCGTACGACGGCACCGGCACCAGCTCCAGTTCGGCCCGCAGGACGGTCACCAGCGTGCCCTCGCTGCCGACCAGGGCCCTGGCCACGTCGAAGCCGTTCTCCGGGAGCAGCGAGTCGAGGTTGTAACCGGAGACCCGGCGCGGGATCTTCGGGTAGCCGCGCCGGATGTCCCCCAGGTACTCGGTGACGAGCCGGTCGAGGCCGTCGTACAGCTCGGCCCGCCGGCCGCCCTCGGCGGCGATCCGGGCCCGCTCGGCCTTCGAGGTGGGTCCCACCCACATGCGCAGCCCGTCGTACGTCATCACTTCGAGCCGGCGCACGTTGTCGACCGTCTTGCCGTACGCCTGTGCGGACGCCCCGCACGAGTTGTTGCCGATCATGCCGCCAAGCGCGCAGTGGCTGTGCGTCGACGGCTTCGGACCGAACTTGAGCCGGTGGTCGGCCAGCCGCCGGTTGAGTTCGTCCAGGACGATGCCCGGCTCCACCACACAGGTGCGGGCCTCGGGGTCGACGGAGACCAGCGCGTTGCAGTACTTGCTCCAGTCGATCACCACGGCCTCGTTCGTGGTCTGCCCGGCGAGACTGGTGCCGCCGCCGCGCGACAGCACCGGCACGTCATGGCGGGCGCACAGCTCCACCGCGTGGGCACCGGCCTCCACGGTGCGGGGCACGACCACGCCGAGCGGGACCTGCCGGTAGTTGGAGCCGTCCGTCGAGTAGGCGCCCCGGCTCCCGGCATCGAAACGGATCTCCGCGTCGGTCCCGGCCCGCAGGGCCGTGACCAGATCCTCCAAGGACTCTCCGGGAACGCGTGTGCTCATCGCCGACCTCCGGGCTGACGTGGAGTTTCCTCCGGTACGGCACCCCGGGTACCCAGGAAGTCGACTTCTTTCGCCAGGACAATCCGGGCACCCATGTTGCGCTCCATCATTTCCAGCGCGGCCTGCGCCAGGTGCGGGTGGATCGAGGCGACGGCGTCCTTCGGCACCGTGACCTCCAGATGACGGATGTGCGCGTCCAGCGCCGAGTACAGGACGCATTGCTCGGTGACCTGGCCGCTGAGCACCACCGTCCGCACGCCCAGTTCCCGCAGCAGATAGGCCAGTGGGGTGTCGTAGAAGACCGAGTGCCGGGCCTTCACGACGAACAGGGAGTCGTCGTCGGGCCGGATCGGCTCGACCAGTGCGGCGTGCGGCCGGGACAAGGCCGTCTCGACCAGCTCGCCGTGGTGGGAACGCCAGCGCCCGAAGTTGTCGTTCACGTAGATCACCGGCACGCCCGCCTTCCGGGCCCGGCCGATCAGGTCCGCCAGCACGGGCACCACCTGCTCCGCGGCCGGCAGCAGCAGCTCCGCGTCCTCGTGGTCGTACGTGTTGATCATGTCGATGACGACGAGCGCGCGGCCGTCGGGCGATCCGGTCCCGGTCACGGCGTTCACCACCTTCCGCTGCTCTTCCGGTTCAGCTCCGCAGCCGAGGCAGCACCTTGGTGCGGTAGAAGTCGAAGAAGCCCTGCTGGTCCTTGCCGATCTGGTTGACGTAGACGGTGTCGAACCCCGCGTCGACGAAGGCGGAGACCGCCTTGACGTGTTCGTCCGGATCGTCGCCGCACGGCACCGAGCCGGCCACCTGCTCCTCGGTGACCAGGTCCATGGCCTGCTCGAAGTGGCGCGGGGTCGGCAGGACCTGCGGGAGCTCGCCCGGGAGCTGTTCGTTCGCCCACAGCCGGTGCGCGGTGCGCACCGCCTCCTGCCGGTCGGTGCCCCAGCACACCTTCATCCCGCCGTACACCGGACTGGTGCCGCCGCCCCCGCGCCGGAAGCGTTCCACCAGCGACTCGTCGGGCATCATCGTGATCAGCCCGTCGCCGATCCGCGCGGCCACCTCGGCGGCCTGCGGACCGAACGCCGACACGTCGATCGGCACCGGCTCGTCCGGAACCGTGTACAGCCGGGCGTTCTCGACGGTGTAGTGCTTGCCACGGTGACTGACCTGCTCCCCGGTGAACAGCCGCCGGATGATCAGCAGGGCCTCCTCCAGCATCTCCAGCCGTACCGGAGCCTCGGGCCAGACCGTGCCGAGGATGTGCTCGTTCAGCGCCTCGCCGGTGCCCACGCCCAGCCGGAACCGGCCGCCCAGCTGCACCGCGCTGGTCGCGGCGGCCTGGGCGATCACGGCGGGGTGGGTGCGGATCAGCGGGCAGGTCACCGCCGTCTCCACGGGCAGCGAGACCGCCTGCGACAGCGCACCGATCACCGACCAGACGAACGGGCTCTGCCCCTGGCCGTCGTGCCAGGGGTGGTAGTGGTCCGATATCCACAGTGATTCGAAACCGGCCTGCTCGGCCATCCGCGCCTGCTCGACGAGTTCCGCCGGGGTGTGCTCCTCGCACGAGAGGAAGTATCCGAAGGCCGCCATCGTCTCTCCTGAACCACGTGTGCTTCTGGGGTCCGCCGCCGAGTACCCGATGACCAGCGGGTTGTGCATGGCGTGTCGCACCGATCAGGAGGGGTACCGGGGATGCGGGTCCTGGAAGACCGACCTCACGGAGGTTCACATGGCATTGCGCCTGCTGCCCCGGAAGGCCTGGCAGAACTGGCGGCGCCCCGCCGACCTGCGGATCCCGCTCCGCTCCACCGACGCGGAGGACGCCGGCCGGCGGTTCCTCCTGTACGGCGTCCTGCCGTTGTGGGTGCTGCCGGGCCTCGCGGACTGGTGGATGCACAAGCGGACCGGCATCGAGCACACCAGCGGCACCAAGGAGTCCGCCGTCCACGCGCTGATGATGACCGAGGCCGGGGTGCCGGTGCTCGTCGGCCTGCTGGCCCGGATCAACCCCCTGGTGCTCACCGTCATGGGCGGCGCGGCGCTCGTCCACGGGGCGACCGCCGTCCACGACGTGTCCCTCGCCGTCGGCGACCGTGAGGTCCGGCCCGTCGAGCAGCACATCCACAGCTTCCTGGAGGTGCTGCCGCTCACCGCCCTGTCGTTCACCGCCTGTCTCCACTCCGGCCAGGTCCGCAGGGCTCTGCGGGGCGGCCCGCACCCCGACGACTGGCGGCTGCTCCCCAAGGAGCGGCCGCTGCCCGCCCCGTACCTGGCCGCGCTCGCCGCGGTGATCACCGCCGGTGTCGCCGTGCCGTACGCCGAGGAACTGCGGCGCTGCCTGCACACCGCTGCGCGCGAAGGGAGCCGTCCATGACAGACGCCCAGGGCGCACAACGCGCGCCCGACCTCCGTCTCGCCGCCCCGGATCCCGAGCCGCCCGCGCCCGGCAGGCTGCCGCCCGACCGCAGCCAGGCCATCCTGGAGGCCACCAAGCAGGTCGGCGCCATCCTGAAACGCGCAGGCCACAAGTTCGCCCTGGCCGGCAGCGTGGCGGTGTACGCCCACGGCGGCACCAACACGCTCCAGCACGACACCGACTTCTGCGTGCTGCCCGAGGACGCCGAGGCGGTGGCCCGATCGCTGCGCTCGGCCGGGCTGACCGTGCGGGTGCCGCCGGAGGACTGGCTGGTCAAGACCGTCTGCCTCGACCAGGACGTGGACATCATCTTCGAGCTGGCCCGCCGGCCGGTCACCGTCGACCTGCTGGCCCGCGCCGAGGAACTCTCCGTCGACTCGGTGCGCATGCCGGTCCTCTCGGCGACCGACCTGCTGGTCAGCCTGAGCACCGCCTTCTCCGAGCACCACTGCGACTTCGGCGCCGTACTGCCGGTGGCCCGCTCACTGCGCGAGAAGGTCGACTGGCGGGAGGTGCGGCACCGCTGCGGGGACGAACCGATGCCCGCCGCCTTCCTCTACCTCCTGGAACGCCTGAACGTCATCGACCCCGAACCGGAGCAGTGATGAACCTGCACTACCGCGTGGCCCACGTCGCCGAACGGCTGGCCGAGGGACAGTGCGGTGAGCTGGGCGTACGCGCCGAGATCCGCGGCGACACGGTCCTGCTGACGGGGACGGTCCCCTCGGCCGGCTGCCGCGAGGACATCCTCCGTGTCGCCCGCGAGGAACTCGCGGACGTGCCGGTGCACTGCGACATCGCCGTCGCGGAGACCACCCCGCCCGACCACCCCGAGGAGCTGACATGACCCGGGTCGCCGCCGTGGGGGACATCCACATGGGCCCCGACAGCCAGGGCACCCTCCGTCCGGCCTTCGACACCCTGCCCGAGTACGCCGACGTACTCCTGCTCGCCGGGGACCTCACCCGGCACGGCACACCCGAGGAGGCGCGGGTGGTCGCCCGGGAGATCAAGGACCTGGGCGTCCCGGTCGTCGCGGTCCTCGGCAACCACGACCACCACGGCGACCACCCCGACGCGATCACGGCCATCCTGCGGGACGCCGGCGCGGACGTTCTGGAGGGCGAGGCCACCGTCGTGACCCACGGCGGTCTGCGGATCGGCGTGGCCGGTACCAAGGGGTTCGGCGGCGGGTTCGTCGGCCGATGCGCCGGGGAGTTCGGCGAGCCCGTGATGAGGGAGTTCGTACGGTACTCGCGCCACCGCGCCGACGGACTGCGCGCGGCCCTCGAAGAGCTCCACGGGCGCGACTGCGACGTACGCATCGCGCTCACCCACTTCGCCCCCGTGCCGGACACCCTGGCCGGCGAGCCCCTGGAGATCTACCCGTTCCTCGGCAGCTACCTGCTCGCGGAGGCGATCGACACGGCGGGCGCCGACCTCGCCGTCCACGGACACGCGCACGCCGGTACCGAACACGGCATGACCGACGGCGGGGTGACGGTGCGCAACGTCGCCCAGCCCGTCATCGGGCGGGCCTTCCACGTCTACTCCCTGAACCCGCCGCAGTCCGGGGAGGGATCCCGCACCACGGGTACCCGGTCGCCGACAGACACCGTCGAGAGGTGAGAAGGGGGCCGGTCATGGCCCAGCACGTACGCGACATCATGACCAGCGACCTGGTGACCGTGGAACCGCAGGCCTCGGTCGCCGCCGTGGCCCGGGTGATGCGGGACGAGGACGTCGGCGCGGTCCTGGTCACCGAGGAAGGGCACCTGCGGTGCCTGGTGAGCGACCGCGACCTGGTGGTGCGGGCCTTCGCCGAGGGCGCCGACCCGGACGAGACGACGATCATGCAGGCCGCCAGCACCGACCTGGTCACCGTCGCCCCGGACGACACCCTGGACCAGGCCGTCCGGCTGATGCGCGAGCACGCCGTACGGCGCCTCCCGGTCGTCGACGGGGACCGCCCCGTGGGCATCCTTGCCCTCGGCGACCTGGCGATCGAACGCGACGAGACGTCCGCCCTCGGCGACATCAGCGCGGCCCGTCCCAACACCTGAGGCCCCGGCTTCCTCAGCCGATCGGGTGCCGCCGCCCAGCCGCGCGAGTGTTTCGCGCCGACTGGGTACCCCCCCGCACCCGTGCTGGGCAAGGGATGAGGAGAGCGCGGCGGCAGCCGTCGGGAGGAGCGTCGGGTGGAGCCTGAGCGAGGCGGGACGGGAGAGCGGTTCGCGGAGGCGGTCGACGCCCGGCTGCCCGTCCACGACGGGGCCGGGCAGCTGCTGCGCAAGGCGTTCCCCGACCATTGGTCGTTCCTGCTCGGGGAGATCGCCCTCTACAGCCTGGTCGTCCTGGTGCTGACCGGCGTGTGGCTGACCTTCTTCTTCAAGCCCGAGATGCGCGAGGTCGTGTACCAGGGCCCCTACGTCCCGCTGCGCGGGCAGCTCGTCTCGGGGGCGTTCGACTCCACCCTGCACATCAGCTTCGACATCCGTGGGGGCCTGCTGATGCGGCAGGCCCACCACTGGGCCGCGCTGGTGTTCGTCGCCGCGATCGGCGTGCACCTGCTGCGGATCTTCTTCACCGGCGCCTTCCGCAGGCCCCGCGAGCTGAACTGGGTCATCGGCGTCACGCTGTTCGCGCTCGCCCTGGCCGAGGGCTTCGCGGGCTACTCCCTCCCGGACGACCTGCTCTCCGGCACCGGGCTGCGGATCGCCCAGGGCATCATGCTCTCGATCCCGGTCGTCGGGACGTACGTGGGCATGTTCGTCCTCGGCTCCGAGTTCCCGGGCCACGACGTCATCCCCCGGCTGTACAGCCTGCACATCCTGCTGCTGCCGGGCGCGCTGATCGCCCTGGTCACCGTCCACCTGATCCTGGTCTTCCACCTGAAGCACACCCAGTGGCGGGGACCCGGCCACAAGAACTCCAACGTCGTCGGAAAGCCGCTGTACCCCCAGTTCTCGGCCTCCTCGATCGGCCTGTCCCTCACCGTCGCCGGGCTGCTGGTGGCGCTGGCCGGCGTCGCGCAGATCAACCCGGTCTGGGTGTACGGGCCCTACCGGCCGGACCAGGCGTCCACCGGCTCCCAGCCGGACTGGTACGTCGGCTTCCTGGAAGGCTCGCTGCGGCTCGTGCCGCCCTGGGAGACGAACTTCGTCGGCCACACCCTCATGTGGAACGTCCTGCTGCCCGCCGTCGTCCTGCCGGCGCTGCTGTTCGGCGTCCTGTACGCCTACCCCTTCGCCGAGCAGCGGCTGACGGGGGAATGGCGGCAGGAGCAGCACTTCAGCGAGCGGCCCCGGGAGCGGCCGGTGCGCACCGGCCTCGGCGCGGCGGGCATCACCTTCTACGCAGTGCTGGTCCTCGCCGGCGGCAACGACGTGACGGCACAGACGTTCCGGATCTCGGTGAACGCCCTGACCTGGATCTTCCGGATCTTTCTGGTCGTGGGCCCGGTCCTGGCCTTCTTCGTCGCCCGCGGGCTGTGCCGCGCCCTTCTCCACGCCGAACAGGAACGGCTGACCGAGGGCGAGGAGACGGGACAGGTGCGGCAGAACCTCGCCGGCGGCTACGAGGAGGGCCACCGGCCGGTGACCGAGTTCCGGCCGGGCGCCCCCCGCCGGCCGCTCAGTCCTCCTGCTCCGTCCCCCGGTTCACGTACTGGAACACCAGCCCCGCGACCCCCCGAGCCAGAACACCGAAGCCGATGAGGAACAGCCACAGCCCGAACACCACCCCGGTCGCCGCGACGGCGAACCCGAGCGCGGTGACGATCGGCCAGGGGCTGTGCGGCGGGAAGAACTCCAGGGGCCCGGCGGAGTCCGCGATCTCCGCGTCGGTACGGTCCTGGGCCCGCGGGCCGCGGCGCACATAGTGGGTGGCGCAGAAGAAGGACACCACGGCGGCCATCCCGAACGCCACGATCAGCGCCGCCGTCCCCGCCGGGTCGGCGTGCGACCACACCCCGTACAGAGCGGCGGCGGCGCCGAAGAAGACGGCCACGCCACCAAAGAGCAGTGCCTCGACCTTCACCGCAGGCCCTCCTTCTCCGCCTGGCGGACGATCTCCGGGTGGTGCAGGTCGAAGGCGGGCGACTCCGACCGGACCCGGGGCAGTGCCACGAAGTTGTGCCGCGGCGGCGGGCAGCTCGTCGCCCACTCCAGGCCGCGCCCGAACCCCCACGGGTCGTCCTCCTCGACCTGCTTGCCCTTGTGGGCGGTGAGCCAGACGTTGTAGAGGAACGGCAGCGTGGAGACGCCCAGCAGGAACGCGCCCACCGACGAGATGCTGTTGAGCAGGGTGAACCCGTCGGCCGGCAGGTAGTCGGCGTACCGGCGGGGCATCCCCTCCGCGCCGAGCCAGTGCTGCACCAGGAACGTCAGCTGGAACCCCGGGAAGAGCAGCCAGAAGTGCACCTTGCCCCACCGCTCGTCGAGCATCTTCCCGGTGAACTTGGGCCACCAGAAGTAGAACCCGGCGAACATCGCGAACACCACCGTGCCGAACAGCACGTAGTGCAGGTGCGCCACGACGAAGTAGGAGTCGGTGACGTGGAAGTCGATCGGCGGCGACGCGATGAGCACCCCGGTCAGCCCGCCGAGCAGGAACGTCACCAGGAAGCCCATCGACCACAGCATCGGCGTCTCGAACGAGAGCGAGCCCCCGCGCATCGTCCCGATCCACGCGAAGAACTTGATCCCGGTCGGCACGGCGATCAGGAACGACATGAGGGAGAAGAACGGCAGCAGCACCGCCCCGGTCGCGAACATGTGGTGCGCCCAGACGACCGCGGACAGCATGGTGATGGAGGTCGTGGCCCCGATCATCGGCAGGTACCCGAACAGCGGCTTGCGCGAGAACACCGGGAGGATCTCGGTGATGATGCCGAAGAACGGCAACGCCACGATGTACACCTCGGGATGGCCGAAGAACCAGAACAGGTGCTGCCACAGCAGCGCCCCGCCGTTGTGCGCGTCGAAGACGTGCGAGCCGAACTTCCGGTCGCACTCCAGGGCGAGCAACGCGGCCGTCAGGACCGGGAAGGCGGGCAGCACCAGGATCGACGTGAACAGCACGTTCCAGGTGAACATCGGCATCCGGAACATCGTCATGCCTGGGGCGCGCAGGCACATGACGGTGGCGAGGAAGTTCACCGCGCTCAGCGTCGTGGACACACCCGAGACCACCAGCCCCATCGTCCACAGGTCACCACCGGCGCCGGGGGTGTAGTACGCGCTGTTCAGCGGCGCGTAGGCGAACCAGCCGAACGCCGCCGCACCGCCGGGCACCAGGAAACCGGAGACCACGATCAGGCCGCCGAACAGGTACATCCAGTACGACAGCGCGTTGAGCCGGGGGAACGCCAGGTCGGGGGCGCCGATCTGGAGCGGCATGACGGCGTTCGTGAACCCGGCGAACATCGGGGTCGCGAACAGCAGCATCATGATCGTGCCGTGGATGGTGACGAACTGGTTGTAGGTCTCGTTGCTCAGGAACTGGAGTCCGGGGCGGGCCAGTTCGGCGCGCATGCCGAGGGCGAGCAGGCCCGCGAACAGGAAGAAGCAGAACGCGGTCACCATGTAGAGCCGGCCGATCACCTTGTGGTCGGTCGTGGTGGCCCAGCTCAGCAGTCCCCGGCCCAGGGGCGCCGGGGTGGTGGGAGGGGACGGCTCCTCGTCGACGTGCTGCGACAGTTCGGTCATGGTCCTCCTCAGCCGGGCCCGGCGCGAAGAGCGCCTCGTGGGTGCCCTGCCGGTCGGCCGGGGAAACCGGTGCACCGGACATGGCCGATATGGCGTACAGGTGGCTTTTGTTCGGTCGGGGTGACGCTACCGGTGCCGTGGCCGATGCCGTGTCCGCCACGCCTCACCCAGGGGGCATTCGATGGCGGGCGCGGGGTACTCGCCGCCCATGCATACGACACATGAGCAATTGGCCGCCGCCGGTTCGGCAGCGGGGGCGATAGCGATCGTCGTCTGCGGTGTGCTCATCACGGCCGCGCTGGTGGGGGCCGTGCGGCTGGGCATCCGGGTACGGCGGCGGGAGTCCCCGACCCCCCGGCGCGAGGAGCAGCCGACGCTGCCCCCCACGGGGCCGGTGCGCGAGGAGCGCGCCATGCGTGAGCCGAACGAGGTACCCCGGGCGTCGGGCGACGGCGACCGCCTCACCCCGCACCAGCTCGGCAACGTCTCCAGCCGTCCCAGCAGCGACCAGACCCGGCCCCGCTGGCATCCGGGGTCCAGCGGATCCTTCGGCAGTGGAGGCGGCGGCACCAAGTGACGCGCACCCGGTGACGACCACCCGTGGCGCCTGCGGCAGCCCGCCGCAGGCCGGCGGCCGGTGGGCCGACTCCGGCCCAGGGGGTGGCGGGGCGGGCGACGCGCGCCGCCCAGCGGTTGGGGA
>NZ_JBEYFC010000345.1:0-9924 GCF_040634175.1 Streptomyces sp. NPDC007162 | reverse complement strand
GATGGGCTCGTGGTCTACGTGGCCACCGTCGAGTTCGCTGCAGTATGCGAAGGTGGCCGAAACCGAAGTCGAGCAGCAGACAACGGCCAACCGGTTCGAAGCGCAACTCCGCGACAACCAGACAGAGGAGACCGTGCAGGGCGCTCTCGGTGCGCCGACTTTCTGGGAACCGGCGCACTCCATTTCGGCCTGACACGTGCCAGACAACAGGCGCCGCGCCTGCCGGTCGGGAGACAGAGGCGTCATCCCGTGGTGGTGATGAGCTCGTCGAGTACCTGCTCCAACAGGTTGTTGTCACCGAGGAAGCTCTTCACCGAGGCGTCCTCGTTGCGCTGGGGGTCCAAGCCCGACCAGTTCAGGTCGTATCCCGCATCGGTGCTGAGCTGGGCCAGGAACGCCCGCTGGGCGCGGCCGTTGCCCTCGCGGAACGGGTGGAGGACGTTCATGTCGCCGTACAGCTCGGCCAGCCGGATGACGAATTCCTGCCGGGGGAGATCCCGCAGATGACCGGAGGAGGCGAGACGGCCGAAGACCTCGCCGGCGTAGGACACCAGGTTTCTCGCCGGGCAGAACGGTGTGCGCTTGGCGATATTCACACTGCGTAACTCGCCTGCCCACGGATAGATGTCGCCGAAGATCGCGGCATGGAAGGCCTGAAGATGGCCGAGGTCGTACGCGCCGGGCAGGGGGCGTTCGGCGAGCATGACGAGGCGCGCCCGGGTGATGTCCGCCTCCGCTGCCGCTAACAGTTGATGGTCGGTGATGCCGAGCTTGTTGCGCAGCACGCCGTTGGGCATGGCGTACGGATCGTTCACCCTGCCCGCCGCTCCGAAGTCTGTCCGTGGCGGGCGATCGCGCGGGCGACAAGGGTGTCCGCGTCGAGGTCGCCCTTCACGTACGCCTCGGTGTCGCGGTCGGATACCTCGGAGGCGTGGAGCCCCTCGGCCTCGATGGAGCCGGTTGCCGAGGCGACGGCTGCACGCCGTGCGGCTCGGCCGCTCAGTGCCTCGAAGGCCTCGACGGACAGGAGGACGCCCTGGGGCTTGCGGTGGGCGCCGATCAGGACCGGGTCGGCATCCGCGCCGGACTCCGACAGGTCGGTCAGGATCCGCGACAGTCTGGCGCGGGCGTCGCTGACGGTCACGACCTCGGGGATCTCCATGCTGTCACCGTACCCATATAGAGTCTTGATTCTGTACAGATTCTAGTACGGATTCTGGTGGGATGCGCCCCCGGCGTGCCGCCGCATTCGTTGAAAGAGGTGCCGCAAATTCCGCCCAGAGCTCGTACGACGTACGCGCTGGCCGTAGCCTTCGGCCAGCATCTGCAGGTGTGCGCGGCCATGGGCGACATCGACGGCTGCGCCCTCGGCGAAGCCGAGAAGGTGCACTCCGTCGACGGCCACTCCCACAACGGCGGCTGGCTCCGCTTCGACGGTTCCCGCCACCCCGAGGAACGGGGGCTTGCTATCTCCAGCTCGGCCGTCCCGACCTCGCGGAAGATGCCCTCACCGCAGCCCTCGCCCAACCGCTGTCCTGCGCCGTCGCGCAGCCGTATTGAGCGACCTTGCCGTCCTCGGGCCCATCGGGATGACGTGGATCAGGTCATGCAGTACGCGGAGACGGTGCTTGCTCTGGCCGACCGGCTGAACTCGCGATTCATCGGCAAGAAGCTGGACGGACGACCTGGCAGCAGGGGACGGACTCGGTCATCTTCAAGTGCATCGAGCAGATGGCAGCCACCGCCGCTACCCACTGAAAGGGCGCTTTCGTGTCGCTCCTGCGGCTCTGCCCGGGAAGGAGCTGCGACCGCAAGCAGGCGGGCTTTGCCATTCCTTGGACTGGCCCATACCTTCCGCATAACCCTTCTCCCTAGTGTCGTGGGTTGGCATGTGCACAGAGTGAAGTGCGGGGGTGGGTGGCATGTCGGACCTGAAGAAGGAAGCCGCGTCGATGCACAAAGCGGCTTCGGGGCTGCGTGGGGTGGGGCAGCACACGGCGAAGCCGTTGCAGCAGTTCCAGGCGCAGTCCCATGATCTGGGCGCGCTGGGCGCTCTCGGGTCACTCCTGAGCGCCACCGGCGAGATACGCGAGGGCATGACCACGCTCGCCAGGCTGGCCGAGCAGCTGGACGAGGAGTGGGAGGCGGAGGCGAAGCTGATCGGCGAGGTGTCCGACGCCTTCGATCTGCTGGACGTGCTGATCGCGGCCGCGGCCCAGGGCGACAAGGGCTGACCGGGCGTGGTGGACCTCAACCCCCTGCACTACGTCAGCAAGTTCAACCACATGTTCGGCGACTCGGTCGCCAGTGGTCTTGAGTTCCTGGGCATCTCGGATCCGGCGGTGGATCCGGACGGGGTGCGTGAGATCGCGAAGAAATGGCGGCACCTGGCCGGCGGCCTGGACGACTCCGCCGGCGCCGCGGAGCGTGCCCTGCGGGGCGTGGAGTGGGAGGGCAAGGCCGCCAAGGCGTTCAACAAGCGTTCCAAGGCGGCCCGAAAGCAGGCCACGGAGATGGCGCACGCGCTGCGCGAGGGCGCCAAGGCCCTGGACGACTTCGCGGACACATCCCACGAGCTGCTGTCCGAGATCGGCGTGATGCTCGCGGAGATAGCCGAGTTCGAGATCGCGGGCCTGGCACTGTCGGTGCTGACCGCGGGCGCCTCGGACGTGGCCGCCACCCTGATGGCGGGCGAGCGGGCGCTGAAGGTGGTGGCGCTCGTCGCGCGGATCGAGGAGGAGGGCACCGCCCTCGGTACCGCCGTGCGCGGGATCATGGAGGTCGTCCGGGGGGTGGAGCGGGCGCTGAAAGCGCTCAAGGAGATCCGTGCCGTCGCCGAGGTCGCCAAGCTGGCCAAGCAGGGCGCCGCCTTCTCCGCGTTCACCACACTGCTGGAGGACCCGGGCGCGTTCAGGGACCCGGAGAAATTGGCAGGCATCCTCACCGAGGGCGCGGTGATGGGCGTCGGGTTCGGGATGCTCGGCAAGGCGCTGGGGAAGGGGCTGAAGGCGCTGGGGCCCGCGGCGCTTGCCAGGCTCAGCAAGTCGATGGGGATGGACTGCGCCGCGTTCGAACGGCTGAAACTGAACCCTGGCTTCGACAAGCTGCCCGCCTCGATCCGCACCCTGGTCAAGAAGTTCGTGCGGGACCCGATCGACGTGGCCACCGGCGACATGGCCGTGCCCCGCACCGACGTCCTCCTTCCAGGGGTGTTGCCGTTGGTCCTGGAGCGCACGCACATATCGTCCTACCGCCATGGCGGCTGGTTCGGTCCCAGTTGGGCGTCCACCCTCGACCAGCGTGTCCAGGCGGACGAAGAGGGTTTCGTCTACGCGACCGCGGACGGCGCACGTCTGTGCTTCCCGGTCCCTGCCCCCGACAGCGGCGAACCCGTGCGACCGGACACTCCCGGCTCACGCCTGCTGCTGTCCTGGGACACCGAGGTCGACGGCGGTATCCGCGTCCACGACCCCGACACCGGCCTGGACCACGTCTTCCACAGCCCTGTGCCCGCGGCCGACGACACAGCCGTCGACCTGCCGTTGCAGTACATCCGGGACCGCAACGGCAACCGCGTCACCATCGAGTACAAGACGGGCGACATCCCCGGAGCCGTCGTTCACTCCGGCGGCTACCGCGTCGTTCTCGACCATGACCCCGCCCGGTCCCGTATCACCGGCCTGCGCCTGACCGACCCCGCCCACCCGGACCGGCCGGGCACCACCCTGGTCACCTTCCGCTACGGGGAACACGGCCGGCTCATGGAGGAGATCAACTCCTCGGGCCTGCCACTGCGCTATACCTACGACCCGGAAGGCCGTATCACCTCCTGGACCGATCGCAACGACACGACCTACTGGTACCGGTACGACGACCGAGGCCGGGTCACGGCGACCGGCGGCACCGGAGGTGCCCTGGCCTCCACCCTCGCGTACGACGAGGAGTCACGCACGACCCGCGTCAGCGACTCCCTCGGCCACGTCCGTACCTATGAGCACAACGCGGCGCTGCGCCTGATCCGGGAAACGGACCCGCTCGGCAACTCCACCTGCCAGGAGTGGGACGAGGACCTCCAACTCGTCTCGGTGACGGACCCGCTGGGCCGCACCATCCGCTACGACCGTGACGACAGCGGACGGATCGTTTCCGCCAGCCGGCCGGACGGCCGGACGGCTCACATCGCCTACGGTGCACTCGGGCTGCCGGTGACCGTCGTCAGCACGGACGGCAGGCAGTGGGACTGTGCATACGACGAGCGCGGAAATCTGACCTCTGCCACAGCTCCGTCGGGAGCCGTGAAGAAGTCCGCCTTCGACCGGGCCGGGCGCCTCACCAGCGTCACCGACGCACTCGGCGCCACCACCCGCATCCAGTCCGACGCCGCCGGAGTTGCCGAACACGTCACCGACCCGTGCGGAGCCTCGACCCGATACGCCCTGGACGCGTTCGGCCGCCCGGTCACCCTCACCGACCCGCTCGGCAACGTGACGCGTCTGGAGTGGACCATCGAAGGGAAGCCGGTTCGCCGCACCGCCGCGGACGGCACCACCGAGTCGTGGACCTACGACGCCGAGGGAAACCGCACCGGCCACACCGACGCCACGGGGGCCGTCTCCCGCTTCGAGTACACGTACTTCGACCGGTTGTCGGCACGTACCGGCCCGGACGGTGTCCGGTACACCTTCGCCTACGACACCGAGCTGCGTCTGACCGAGGTCACCAACCCTCAGGGTCTGACCTGGACGTACGCATACGACCCCGCCGGACGGCTGGTCACGGAGACAGATTTCGACGGCCGCACGCTGACCTACACCTACGATGCCGCGGGCCAGCTCACCAGCCGCACCAACGTGCTCGGTGAGACGATCCGCTTCGAACGTGACGAACTGGGCCGGACCATCCTCAAGGACGTCGCGGGCCAGGAGACCACCTACGCCTACGACCTGACCGATCAGCTTTCCCGGGCCACCGGTCCGGACGGCACGACCCTCATTCTGCTCAACGACCGCGACGGACGCCTGAGCTCGGAGACCGTCGACGGGCGCACCCAGACCTACACCTACGACATCCTGGGCCGCCGGACCAGCCGCACCACTCCCGCCGGCGCCACCACCACCTGGTCCTACGACGCCACGGGCCGCCCCACAGGGATACAGGTCTCCGGCCGCAGCATCGACTTCACCTACGACGCAGCAGGCCGGGAGCTGGCGCGTCGCATCGGCGAGGCGGTCACCCTGGAACACGGGTTCGACGCCCTGGGCCGCCTGACCACCCAGTCGGTGACCCGCGCGGACGGCCGCACGCTGCAACACCGCGTCTATACCTACCGCCCTGACGGCTGTCTGACCGCCATCGACGATCAGCTCGACGGCACCCGGCACTTCGACGTCGACCAGACCGGCCGGGTCACCGCAGTCCACGCCCACAACTGGACCGAGACCTACGCCTACGACAACGCCGGCAACCAAACGCACGGCACGTGGCCCGATCAACACCCCGGCCACGAAGCCACGGGCGCCCGCACCTACACCGGCACCCGGATCACCCGTGCGGGCAACGTCCGCTACGAACATGACGCCCTCGGCCGCATCACCCTGCGCCAGAAGGCCCGTCTGTCCCGCAAACCCGACACCTGGCACTACCAGTGGGACGCGGAAGACCGCCTCACCCAGGTCATCACCCCCGACGGCACGCAATGGCGCTACACCTACGACCCCCTGGGCCGCCGCACCGCCAAACTCCGCATCGCAGCCGACGGCGAAACCGTCGTGGAGCGCGTCGACTTCACGTGGGACGGCGCAACCCTCTGCGAACAGACCGCGCAGTCCGTCGACTTCCCGAACCCCGTCACCCTCACCTGGGACCACCAGGGACTCAAACCCGTCGCCCAGACCGAACGCATCACCGCGGCCGATGCGCCTCAACAGGAGATCGACTCCCGCTTCTTCGCGATCGTCACGGACCTCGTGGGCTCTCCCCGCGAACTCGTCGACGAACAGGGGGACATCGCCTGGCGCGCCCGCAGCACCCTCTGGGGCGCCACCACCTGGAGCAGCGACGCCACCGCCTACACCCCCCTCCGCTTCCCCGGGCAGTACGACGACCCCGAAACCGGCCTCCACTACAACTACTTCCGCCACTACGACCCCGAGACCGCCCGCTACCTCACCCCCGACCCCCTCGGTCTCACCCCCGCCCCCAACCCCAACACCTACGTCCACAACCCGTACACCAGGACCGATCCACTCGGTCTCGAGGAGTGCGGCGAGGACCTGATCTCGGTCTACCGCAAACAGACCGACCATCCACTGAGTCAGCGGATTCACATCGGTGAGAACGGCGAGGTGACGATCACCGGTAAGGGCAAGCTCTATCTGAACATGAGCGGCGACATCAGGCACACGCTGGAATACCGGGGTGACGGCGGTCAGATCGTCTCCTTCAAGATCTCGGAAGACTATCTGCGCAAGGTCCGTGAATCGGCCCTGCCGCAGAACAAGGACGACCATCCTGACGGTGACGCCTTCACCCGTACGGAATGGAAAGGCCTGCTCCAGGAGTACCCGGAAATCTCCGATCCGACCAAGGGGAAGGATCTCTACGGAATCCCGGCCAAGCTCCTCAACGAACTCCGCGACAACATCGTCAAGGGCTCAGGACGTGTCGAACAGGAAGGATAGGATCGTGTGATGATCCACAGCGAGGAGAGTGTCGCTGCCGAACTGGACCGTGTTCGGCAGCGTCCCGCGATCGAGTCGGCTCCACCGGTTCTGGCCGCTTTCACCGTCGATGTCTTCGAGGGGACGTCCGAGGCGTACGAGCTACGCGTCCGTCATGTCCTGTCGGCCGCCCTCCACCTGGCCTGCACGGCGGAATTCGACGATGAGGACCTGCCGACGGACGGGTTCCCCGACTGGTTCACGACGGCCTCCGTCCGGGACGGCGAGGCGCCGGCAGAGGAGTTCGTCCGGCACGGCCGCACCGCATACGGGGACCGTAGCGGTGGAGGCCCTTGGTCCTTGCAGAACTGGATCTACCGGTTCGACCCGGACGAGGATTCTCGCGGTTGGGAGTTCTGGGACATCGTCCGGGTGGGGCCGTCGCGGCTCCGTGTCTGGGTCGACAGCTGGGGAGAATCGTTCTTCGGCTCCCTTGAGCTGCTGTGGCTGCTGTACACGGCCGGTGCCACAGGCGTCGAGGGACCGGAAGTGCACAAGGCGAGTACGTGGGTGTCCGAGGTGCGTGGCCGGTGACGGAGGTGGGGCAGAGGCGGATCGTGCGGGCGGAATACGCCGACTCCACGGTCGCGGTGTACCAGGCGTACCCACAGGAAATCGCGGAACCGGCCTTGCGCGCCGGGACGTTCGTCGCCCCGTTCAAGCGCGACCGCATGACGTGGATCAAACCCTCGTTCCTGTGGATGATGTATCGCTCAGGCTGGGCTCGGAAGCCGAACCAGGAAAGGATTCTGCGGATCGAACTGGACCGCGCCGGTCTGGAATGGGCGCTGGCACACGCCGCCCTCAGTCATTTCCAGCCTGGTGTGCACGAGGACCGGGCTCAGTGGCGGGCAGAGGTTGCCGAATGTCCGGTGCGTGTGCAGTGGGATCCGGACCGGTCGATCCATCTGGAACCACAGCCATGGCGAGCCATTCAGATCGGTCTGTCCGGTGAAGCCGTGGACCGTTATGTGGACAACTGGATCGTGAACATGACGGACGTCACCGATGAGGCAAGGTCGGTCAGAGCCGCCGTACTCGACGGCAAGACTGATGAGGCGTTGCGCCGGCTGCCGCCTGAGCGCCCATACCCCCTTCCGGAGGACCTCCGTCGGAGAGTGGGCGCGGACGGGTGACCGGGTGCCGGACGAGTAGTGCGCAAATGGGCCGCTTCGCGGCGTACAACCTTTCGGGAAGCCGCCGGTCTGAACAGGCACAACACACCTACGCGAGCTACCGGGGGGTAGTCATGCGACGGCGACGAATAGGTACGGCACTGGCCGCGATGATGCTGGCGGGCGGTGGGATGTTGGCCGGTGCGGGGTCGGCGGTGGCCGCGCCTGCGGCTGTGGACTGTGCCGTGACGTGGGGGAGTCTGGACAAGAGCGGTGACTCGGTCACCAACACGCGGCTGGTCGACGTGCGGGCCGGGCAGCACGCGTGCTTCGACCGGCTGGTGTTCGACGGCGCGGGCACGGGGGCCGACCCGATCGGGTACCGCGTCCGCTACGTCGACGTCCTGCACCAGGACCCGTCCGACGCCGTGGTTCCGATCAAGGGCGGCGCCATCCTGGAGATCTCGCTGTTCTCCTCGCGCTACGACCCGGCGACCGGACAGCCCTACCCGGCGCTTCCGGCCGTCGACGTCACCGGCTACCGGACCTTCCGGGAGTTCAAGGTCACGGGTGGGTCCGAGGGCTACACCCAGGCCGGGCTGGGTGTCCGGGCCCGGCTGCCGTTCCGGGTCTTCCAGACGGCCGGCCATCTCGTGGTGGACGTGGCGCACACCTGGTGATCCGAGCCGGTCTGCCGGGCTCGGCGCGACGGCCGTACCGAACCGGCTCTCAGCGAGCCGGACCGGGTCTGTCGGCGTAACGGACCCGCTTGATCTCGTGCACGGCACCCAGCGTGGCCCACTCGTCCCTGCCGAGCCGCGCCAGCGGCCGCAGCAGGCCGATGTCCGGGTGTCCGTCGACGAGCATCTCCCGGTGGACGGCGACGTGCAGCACGTGGCCGAAGACGAGGGTGGAGTCACCGATCCGCAGGGTGCTGTGCAACCGGCACTCCAGCGCGGCCGGTGACCCCGCCACCCGGGGCGGTCCGACCGAAACGCTGGGCTCTCGCCGGATGCCGAGGGCCTCGAACTCGCTGATGCCGCGCGGGAAGTCCGTGCCGGTGGCGTTGATCGTCTCGAAGTCCTTCTCCGACGCCAGGTTGACGACGAACTCGCCGGTCTCCTCGACGTTGCGCAAGGTGTCCTTGCGCCCGACGGAGGTGAACTGCACGACGGGCGGCTCCACGGACGCGACGGTGAAGAACGAGTGCGGCGCCAGGTTGTCGACCCCGTCACGCCCGGTCGTCGACACCCATGCGATCGGCCGGGGCACGACGAGGGCGGTGAGAAGGCCGTAGAACTCCCGGGCGGGCATCCCGTCCGGGGTGAACGACTCGCGCGCGCCGCCCTTGTCCGTGGCGCGCTGCGGCTGGTGCGTTTCCACGGTCAGCGCCAGCTGACGGGGTTGCGGTAACCGGTGACGCGCTCCAGGCGGCGCCAGCCGGCCCGGGGACGCCGGTCGCCGTGAGCGAAACGGGGTGGGGAACCGGGGCCGCCCGCGGCCGCGCGGGCCATGAGCACGACGGTGAGTGCGGCGAGTTCGTCGTCGGTGGGCTCGCCCTTGACGATCTGGACCATGGGCACGGTGGCGGAGGTCATCGCTGCCTTTCGGTGTTCGGGCACTGAGTCTATGTTCGCAGGTCGGGGATCGGGCGCCTACTGGGGTGGGTTGCCGTGCTTGCGGGCGGGGAGGTCGGCGTGCTTGGTGCGGAGCATCCGCAGGGAGCGGATGAGGACCTCGCGGGTCGCGGCGGGGTCGATGACGTCGTCGACCAGGCCGCGTTCGGCGGCGTAGTAGGGGTGCATCAGCTCGTCCTTGTAGTGCCGCACCATGTCGGCGCGCTTGGCCTCGGGGTCGTCGGCGGCGGCGATGTCACGACGGAAGATCACGTTGGCGGCGCCCTCCGCGCCCATCACCGCGATCTCGTTGGTCGGCCAGGCGAACGCCAGGTCCGCGCCCACCGAGCGGGAGTCCATCACGATGTAGGCGCCGCCGTAGGCCTTGCGCAGCACCAGCGAGATCCGCGGCACCGTCGCGTTGCAGTACGCGTACAGGAGCTTGGCGCCGTGGCGGATGATGCCGCCGTGCTC
>NZ_JBEYFC010000344.1:0-9962 GCF_040634175.1 Streptomyces sp. NPDC007162 | reverse complement strand
GGCAATTTTCTTGCCTCAGAGGCAAAGAGCTAGCGGTTGGCCACCGCCTGCTTGATGAGGGTCCTGCCGAAGTCCCACATCAGGCCGCCGCCGCTGTGGGCGTCGTCCATCACGTCCGTGAAGGCGTCCACGAAGCGGTCGACGTCCGCCTCGTCCACGATCAGCGGCGGGATGAGCTTGATCACCTCCAGGTGGTCGCCGGAGACCTGGGTGAGGATCCGGTGCCGTTGCAGCAGCGGTACGACGACCATCTGCGCGAACAGACCCTTGCGGGCCGCCTGGAGCATGGCCCAGCGGCTGCGCAGCTTCAGCGAGCCGGGCCGGCCGAACTCGATGCCGATCATCAGGCCCCGCCCGCGGACGTCGGCGAGCAGCTCGTACTTGTCGATCAGCGCGGTGAGCCGGGACCGGAGCTGCTCCCCCACCGCCCGCGCGTTGGCGACGACCTGGTCGTTCTCCATGACGGAGAGCACCGCGAGACCGGCCGCCATGGCCTGGGCGTTGGCGCCGAAGCTGGCCGAGTGGACCAGGACGCGGTCCATGGACGAGTAGACCTTCTTGAAGATCCAGTCCTTGCCGAGGGTCGCCCCGACGGGGACGTAACCCCCGGAGAGCGCCTTCGCCACGCACAGCAGGTCCGGCTCCACGCCTTCCTCGTGCTGGTAGGCGTAGAAGTCGCCGGTGCGGCCGAGACCGGTCTGCACCTCGTCGCAGATGAGCAGCGCCTTGTGCCGGTGCAGCAGGTCCTGCGCGGCCCGCAGGTAGCCGGGCGGGGCCTCGTGCACGCCCTTGCCCTGGATCGGCTCCACGATCAGCGCGGCGACGTCGCCCTTCTTCAGCTCCCGGGCGAGCGCGTCCAGATCCCCGAGGGGGACGGCCGTGTCGGGCAGCAGTGGGGCGAAACCGTCGCGGAAACCGTCCTCGCCGTTGACCGACAGGGAGCCCGTGGTCAGGCCGTGGAAGGCGTGGTCGCAGTACAGGACGCGCGGTCTGCCGGTGGCGAAGCGGGCGAACTTCAGGGCCGTCTCGACCGCCTCGGTCCCGCTGTTGCCGAAGAACACCCGGTCCAGGTGCGGGCTGTGGGCGAGGAGCCGTTCGGCGAGCAGACCGGGCAGCGGCTGGCAGTCGAAGCGGGTGAGGTCGGCCAGCTGGGCGTCCAGGACGTCGTGCAGGGCCTTGCGGACGACGGGGTGGTGGCGGCCCAGGCCCATCACCCCGAACCCGGCGAGCATGTCCAGGTAGTCGTTGCCGTCCGCGTCCCAGAAGTGCGCACCCTCGGCCCGCTCGTAGACCTTGTCGAAGCCGATGGTGTGCAGCATGCGCGGGAGCTGGTGGTTGAGGTACTTGGCATGCAGCTCGTACCGCTCACCACCACGCTCGGCGAGCAGCTCCCCGAGGTCGAACTCCGTACTCATTCCTTCTCCTTGTGGGCACCGTCCATGACAGCGCCCTCGGCTGTGGCGCCCCGAAGGGGCGCGGGGAGCATCGATTTGCGGCTGCCGCCGCGGGGCGCGATCGACCCGTACGGCGCCGCACCCGCCGAACGGCTCCCCGCACCACCCCCGTGGGCACGCCCCGCAAGGCTCGCCCCGATCCGCCCCGCGATCTCGACGGGCGTCAGCCCGATGTCGGCCAGCACCTCCCCCCTCTTCGCGTGCGCCAGGAACTGCTCGGGAATCCCGAACCGCCGTACCGGCACGTCCACTTCGGCGTCGCCGAGCGCCAGCGCGACCGCCGCGCCCACGCCCGCCGCCCGGCTGTTGTCCTCGACGACCGCCACCAGCTCGTGCCGGGCCGCCAGCACCGGCAGCGCCGGATCCACGGGCTTCACCCAACGGGGGTCCACGACCGTGCAGTCGACACCACGGGCGGCCAGCAGCTCCGCCGCCTGGAGGCACACCGGCGCCATCACCCCGACCGCGACCAGCAGCACCCGCGGGTCCGCACCCCGGTGCAGGACGTCCACGCCGCCGACCCGGTCGACCGCCGGGATCTCCGGCCCCACCGACTCCTTCGGGAAGCGGACCAGCGTCGGCGCGTCGTCGACGGCGACGGCCTCGCGCAACTGGAGACGCAGTTGTTCCGCGTCGCGCGGGGCGGCGATCCGCAGGCCGGGCACGACCTGGAGGATCGACATGTCCCACATGCCGTTGTGCGAGGCCCCGTCGACCCCCGTCACCCCGGCGCGGTCCAGGACGAACGTCACCCCGCAGCGGTGCAGCGCCACGTCCATCAGCAACTGGTCGAAGGCACGGTTGAGGAACGTGGCGTAGACGGCGACGACCGGGTGCAGTCCGCCGGTCGCCAGGCCCGCCGCCGAGACGGCCGCGTGCTGCTCGGCGATGCCCACGTCCCAGACCCGGTCGGGGAAGCGCTCGGCGAACCTGCCGAGGCCGACCGGGTGCAGCATCGCCGCGGTGATCGCCACGACGTCGTCCCGTTCCTCGCCGATGCGGACGATCTCGTCGCCGAACACCGAGGTCCAGGACGGGCCGTTGGAGGGCGTGAGCGGCTCGCAGGTGAGCGGGTCCATCACGCCGACGGTGTGGAAGTGGTCCTCCTCGTGGGCGAGAGCGGGCTCGTAGCCGCGGCCCTTCTCGGTGAGGCAGTGCACCAGCACCGGACCGTGGAAGCGTTTCGCGCGCCGCAGTGCGGACTCCACCGCTCTGATGTCATGGCCGTCGATCGGGCCGACGTACTTGAGACCCAGGTCCTCGAACATCCCCTGCGGCGCGAAGGCGTCCTTGAAGCCCTTCTTGGCGCCATGCAGGGACTCGTAGAGGGTGCCGCCCACCACGGGCATGCGCAGGAGGACCTCCTTGCCCCAGGCCAGCACCTGCTCGTAACCGTCGGTGGTGCGCAGGGTGGCCAGGTGATTGGCGAGACCGCCGATGGTGGGGGCGTACGACCGCTCGTTGTCGTTGACGACGATGATCAGCGGCCGGTCCTTGGCGGCCGCGATGTTGTTGAGCGCCTCCCAGGCCATTCCACCGGTCAGCGCCCCGTCGCCGATCACCGCGACGACATGGCCCTTCTCCCCCTGTACCTGGCGGGCCTTGGCGAGGCCGTCGGCCCAGCCGAGCGCGGTGGAGGCGTGGCTGTTCTCGATGACGTCGTGCTCGGACTCCTCGCGCGAGGGGTAACCGGACAGACCGCCCTTGCCGCGCAGTTTGGAGAAGTCCTGGCGGCCGGTGAGCAGTTTGTGGACGTAACTCTGGTGACCGGTGTCCCAGAGGATGCGGTCGGCCGGGGACTCGAAGACCCGGTGCAGCGCGACGGTCAGTTCCACGACGCCCAGGTTGGGCCCGAGGTGACCGCCGGTCCTGGCGACCGCGTGCACCAGGAACTCGCGTATTTCTTCGGACAGTTCACCGAGTTGTGCCTCGGACAGCGCCTTCAGGTCGCGTGGTCCCCGGATGGTCTCCAGAATCGTCACGCTCGGCCCCCTCTCGGTCCGTGCTGTTCAGCTCACGGTGACGGCGGGTGCTCCGGACCCGGCGCCGTCCTGCTCCATCTGCTCGGCGATCTTCATCGCTTCCTCGATGAGGGTCTCCACGATCCTCGACTCGGGCACGGTCTTGACGACCTCGCCCTTGACGAAGATCTGCCCCTTGCCGTTGCCGGAGGCGACGCCCAGGTCGGCTTCCCGTGCCTCGCCGGGGCCGTTGACCACGCAGCCCATGACGGCCACGCGCAGCGGTACCTCCATGCCCGCAAGACCCGCCGTCACCTCGTCCGCCAGCTTGTAGACGTCGACCTGGGCGCGCCCGCAGGACGGGCAGGAGACGATCTCCAGGCCGCGCTGCCGCAGGTTCAACGACTCCAGGATCTGGTTGCCGACCTTGACCTCCTCGGCGGGCGGGGCGCTCAGGGAGACCCGGATCGTGTCGCCGATGCCCTGGGAGAGGAGGGCGCCGAAGGCCACCGCGGACTTGATCGTGCCCTGGAAGGCCGGGCCCGCCTCGGTGACGCCGAGGTGGAGGGGGTACTCGCACTGGGCGGCGAGCTGCCGGTACGCCTCGATCATCACGACCGGGTCGTTGTGCTTGACGGAGATCTTGATGTCCCGGAAGTCGTGCTCCTCGAAGAGGGACGCCTCCCACAGGGCCGACTCGACCAGCGCCTCCGGAGTCGCCCTGCCGTACTTCTCCAGCAGCCGCCGGTCGAGCGAGCCGGCGTTGACCCCGATCCGTATCGGGGTGCCGTGGTCCTTCGCGGCCCGCGCGATCTCCCTGACCTTGTCGTCGAACTGCTTGATGTTGCCCGGGTTGACGCGGACGGCGGCGCAGCCGGCCTCGATGGCCGCGAAGACGTACTTCGGCTGGAAGTGGATGTCCGCGATCACCGGGATCTGGGACTTCCTCGCGATGGTGCCCAGCGCGTCCGCGTCGTCCTGCGTGGGGCAGGCGACACGGACGATCTGGCAGCCGGACGCGGTGAGTTCGGCGATCTGCTGGAGGGTGGCGCCGATGTCCGAGGTACGGGTCGTGGTCATCGACTGCACGGACACCGGGGCGCCGCCGCCGACGGCCACCGGTCCGACGTGGATCTGCCGCGACCGACGCCGCTCGGCGACCGGCCGGGCCGGGACCTCGGGCAGGCCCAGGGAAACGGCGGTCATGCCCCTACTCCCGGTTTCCGGAGACCGTCTCGCGCATCGCGCGCAGCGACTCCTTGAGGGACCCCATGGTGGCGAGGACGGCGGTGGGCTCGTAGCCGCAGTGCGCCATGCAGTTGGCGCAGCGCGGGTCCTTGCCGCGGCCGTACTTGTCCCAGTCGGTCTTCTCGATGAGTTCCCGGTACGTCGGCACGTACCCGTCGCTCATCAGGTAGCAGGGGCGCTGCCAGCCGAACAGCGAGTAGTTCGGGATCGCCCAGGCCGTGCACGGGAAGTCGACCTTGCCCTCCAGGAAGTCCAGGAAGAGCGGGGAGTGGTTGAGCCGCCACTTCTGCCGGTTGCCGCCGGAGAAGGCCTTCTTGAACAGTTCGCGGGTCTGCTCCACGCCCAGGAAGTGCTCCTGGTCGGGGGCCTTCTCGTAGGCGTAGGCGGGCGAGATCATCATCTCGTCGACCTTGAGGTCGTCGTTGAGGAAGTTGAGCACCTCGATGATGGTCTGCGGGGTGTCCGTGTTGAAGAAGGTCGAGTTGGTGGTCACCCGGAAGCCGCGCCGCTTGGCCTCCTTGATGGCCGCCACCGCCTCGTCGAACACGCCCTCCTTGGCGACGGACTCGTCGTGCCGCTCGCGCAGCCCGTCGATGTGCACCGCGAAGGCGAAGTACGGCGAGGGCGTGAACTTGTCCATCTTCTTGCGCAGCAGCATCGCGTTGGTGCACAGGAAGACGTACTTGCGCTTCGCCACCAGCTGCCGCACGATCTCGTCGATCTGAGGGTGCATCAGGGGCTCGCCGCCCGCGATGGAGACCATCGGCGCACCGGACTCCAACACCGCGCCGACGGCCTGGGCGACCGGCATACGCTGCTTGAGCACCCCCGCCGGATGCTGGATCTTGCCGCAGCCCTCACATTTCAGGTTGCACGCGAAGAGCGGTTCCAGCTCCACGATCAGCGGGAACTTGTCCCGCTTGCGGAGCTTCTGTTCAGCCAAGTAGGTAGCGACCTTGATCGACTGGCGCAGCGGCATGGCCATCTGGCTCACCTCCGGGGGAGCAGCAAGGAACGGTGCCATTCGAAGAAAGCGGGAAGAACGGATCGAAGGACGCGGAAAGCCGATATTCCACCGCGCACCGTGCCGATCCGGACGAGTTCATGTTCAGGAGCGTCCACGACCACCCGTACGGCCGCAACCGGGCGCTCGCCCGCGCGCACGGCGCTCAGGAGCGTGGCCGCCGATTCCATGTCGACCGCGATTGCGCCGGTCGCGAGCAGATCGGACCGTTCGTGACCGCGGACGACGTGGTCGGAGCCGGTGACGGGCCCGGTGTGGACGGTGCGGCCGGGCAGGGTCCGTACGAGTTCCTTCACGAGGAGTTCGGTGCCGACGCACGGGACGCTCCCGCGCGGGTCCCGGGTCTCCTCGGCGACGACCAGGTCGCCGGGGTGCATCCCGGGGGCGAGTCCGGCACAGAAACCGGTGGCCAGCACGGCGGCACCGGCGAGCGCCGGGTCCGCCAGGACGCGGGTGACGGACCGTTCCGCCGCCCTGGGTCCCATACCGGTGCGCACCACGGTGACCGGCCCGTCCGCGCCACCGCGTTCGCCGGCGCGCAGGGCGAGGTGCTCGATGCCGAGCGCGCAGGCGATCAGCAGCGGGGCCGCAGCGGGCGTGGTACTCATTCAGCTCCTCTCGGCCTCGGGTGTGGGCTCGCCGTGGACGTAACGGCCGAGCGCGGTGAGCGGGAAGACCTGCCGGTAGAGGTGGTAGTTGATGGAGAAGTCCCAGGGGAAGCCGGTGCCGGTGAAGTACGGCTCGTCCCAGGAGCCGTCCTCCCGCTGGGTCTCGGCGAGCCACCGCACTCCCCGCTCCACCGCCTTGGAGTCCTTCTCCCCCGCCGCGAGCAGGGCCATCAGTGCCCACGCCGTCTGGGAGGCGGTGGAGGCGCCGCGCCCGCTCCATTCGCCGACGTGCTTGTAGGAGCGCAGGTCCTCACCCCAGCCGCCGTCGTCGTTCTGGACGTTCTCCAGCCAGGTCACCGCACGCCGGATCGCCGGGTGGGAGGCGGGCAGTCCGGCCGCGGTGAGCGCGGGTACCACGGAACCGGTGCCGTAGACGTAGTTGACGCCCCAGCGTCCGAACCACGAGCCGTTCGGCTCCTGTTCGGCGAGCAGCCACTCGATGCCGCGCCGGGTGCGCGGGTCGTGGGACAGGCCCTCGAAGGCGAGCATCTCCACGACGTGGGCGGTGACGTCCGCGGAGGGCGGGTCGATGACCTCGCCGAAGTCGCAGAACGGCAGCCGGTTGGGGAACGGGCTGGTGTTGTCGACGTCGAAGGCGCCCCAGGCGCCGTTCTTCGACTGCATGCCGAGGTTCCAGCGCACCCCGCGCCCGATGGCCTTCTCCATCCGTTCGGGGTCGTGGTGCTTGATGCGGCGCAGCGCGAGGACGACCTCGGCGGTGTCGTCGATGTCGGGGTAGTTGTCGTTGTGGAACTCGAAGGCCCAGCCGCCCGGCGGGAGCTGGGGGCGCTTCACGGCCCAGTCGCCGGGCCGGACGATCTGCTCGCCGAGCATCCAGTCGGCGGCCTTGACCAGTTGCGGGTGGTCGGCGGGCAGCCCGGCGTCGGCGAGCGCGATGGCCGCGAGACAGGTGTCCCACACCGGCGACTGGCAGGCCTCGATCATCCGGGCGCCGTCCTCGCGCCACACGGCGTAACGATCCAGCGACTCCAGGCCGGCGCGCATCACGGGGTGTCGCAGGTCGTAGCCGAGCAGGTGCAGGGCGATCACCGAGTACACGGCGGGCGGCTGGATGCCGCCCCAGGCTCCGTCGTTCTCCTGCCGCTCCACGATCCAGCGGGCGGCGGAGCGCAGCGCCGAGCCGCGCAGCCGGCGCACCGCGACCCTGCGGTAGCCGCGGACAACCTTGTCGAGCCGCTGGAACAGGCCCTCCCAGGTGGTCGGCGGGGCCAGCGGGCGGGGCGGGTTGGGGTTCGCCGGGTCGGTGTGGAGCTCGTCCAGCGGGAAGGGGGCCGGGCGCACGGGCCGTTTCGCCGAGACCACGGTGAGCGGCACGATGGTCTGCCGGGCCCACTGGCCGAAGTTGTAGATGCTGAGCGGGAACCACTTGGGGAAGTACAGGAGCTCCGGGGGGAGTTCGGGCAGGTCCTCCCACTTCCACCAGCCGAACAGGGCCAGCCAGATCCGGGTGAAGACCCGGGCGGCGGCGATCCCGCCGCGCTCGCGGATCCAGGCCGACGCCTTCGCCATGTGCGGTGCGTCGGGCGCGTCCCCGGCGAGCCGCAGGGCGACGTACGCCTCGATGGTGGTGGAGAGTTCGCCGGGGCCGCCGTAGAAGGTGGCCCAGGTGCCGTCCTCACGCTGCTCGCCACGGATGAAGAGCGCGGCCGCGGCGGTCGTGGACTCGTCGCGGATGCCCAGGAACTGACGGAGCAGCAGGTCCTCGGCGTCCATGGTGACGTTGGTCTCCAGGTCGCCCTTCCACCAGCCCTGTGCGTCCTGGAGGGAGAGCAGCTGGTCGGTGGCACGCCGGACGGCGCGTTCGGCGGCTTCTTGTACCCCGGTCGCCACGGGGGTGGTGAGTTCGGTTGTGGCCGAGTCGGCCCGGGGCGGCAGGGTGGCCCCGGTGCTTCCGTCGGTCGTCGCTGTCATGGCATCCCCTTCGTGCAGTCGTGCGAAATCGTTCTGCTGTGGGTCCGCCGTCGGCCGGTGCTGGCTGCGCGCTCGCACCGGCCGGCGACTACGCGAGGGCTATTCGACCGATAGTGATCATCTCTTTCGTACGACGACGAAGTCGGCCAGCGCCGTGAACTGCGCCCGTACCCGGTCGGGCATGTCGACGGCGTGGAGGGCCTCGATGGCGATGGTGTGCTGACGGCGGGCCTCTTCGGCGGTCCACTCGCGTCCGCCGGCCTCCTCGATGAGCGCGGCGCGGGCGGCGAACTCCTCCTCGGAGAAGTTCTCGAAGTCGCTGCTCTTGGCGTCGGCGGCGAGGATCTCGCCGAGCCGCTCGGAGGCCGCTCCGCCCGCGGCGAGCGCGGCCACGACCGGCAGGGACTTCTTGCGCTGGCGCAGGTCGCTCCAGGTCTGCTTGCCGGTGGACTCCGGGTCGCCCCAGATGCCGAGGAGGTCGTCGACAGCCTGGAAGGCGAGGCCGAGGTGGTAGCCGTACCGCTCCAGGGTGTCGGCGGTGCGGTCGTCGGCGCCGCCGAGCACCGCGCCGATGGAGCTGGAGGCGGCGAGCAGGGCACCGGTCTTGTTGCCCTCCATCTCCAGGCACTCCTCGACGCTGACCCGGTCGCGGTGCTCGTAGGAGATGTCCTGGGCCTGGCCGTCGATGAGGGCGCGGGTGGCGGTGGTGATCCGGCGGGTGGCGCGGCCGGCCTCGACGGTGCCGAGTTCGAGGAGGATCTCGTTGGCGAGCGCGAACAGGGCGTCGCCGACCAGGATGGCCTGGGCGGGGCCGTGCACCTTCCAGACGGTGTCACGGTGGCGGCGCTGTTCGTCGCCGTCCATCAGGTCGTCGTGCAGCAGGGAGAAGTTGTGGACGAGTTCGACGGCGACGGCGCCGGGGATGCCGATCTCGGGCGCGGCGCCGGTGACCTCGGCGGAGAGCACGGCGAGGGCGGGGCGAACGGCCTTGCCGCCGTCCCCGTCGGCGGGGTTGCCCTCGGCGTCGATCCAGCCGAAGTGGTAGGCGGCCACGGTGTCCATGGGAGGTGCCAGGCGGTCGACTGCCGCCCGCAGTACCGGTGTTGCAAGGGTCCGGCCGCGCTCCAGGAGCGCGGTCACGTCCACCGCGTCGGCAGCCGTCTCGGCCGGGGGCACAGTGGGCACAGTTTCTCCTCTTGTTGCGGTACCGGGGGTGCGGAGGCCTGCCACCCACTGATCGAGCGTCACGCCGCCTCCTCGAACTCGAAGAGGTGGCGCGGGCGGGGCCGGCCCAGAGTGCTCAACGCGGCATCGGCCGCACAGACACCGCTGCGGACCGCACTCTCCATGGTCGCGGGCCACCCGGTGGCGGTCCACGCTCCGGCCAGGTAGAGGCCGGGTGCCTTGGTGCGGGCGCCGGGCCGCAGCCGCCCGACGCCGGGGGTGGGGGCGAACGTCGCGGTGCGCTCCCGGGTCACGAAGAAGTCCCGCACCCCGGCGCCGCGCGCGCCGGGCAGCAGCCGTTCCAGTTCGGGCAGATAGCGCTCGCGCAGCACGGCCACGGGGGCGTCGATCTCGTCCTGGGCGGCGGACTGGGGGTTGGCGCCGATGAGGAGGAGGCGCGAACCCCTCGATGTCCTGAGGCCTCCGCACCCCCGGCCCCACATACTCCGCC
>NZ_JBEYFC010000343.1:0-10009 GCF_040634175.1 Streptomyces sp. NPDC007162 | reverse complement strand
GAAGACGCGGGCCGGGCGGCCCGTCGCACCGCTTCCCCTTCACGGAGGGAGCTCCACACCTCGGCGACCGCCCCGCGCGAGCGCCGAGGCGTGGAGCGGTTCATCCGGGAGGCCAAGTCGGTCGCCCGACTGGCCCACCCGAACGTGGTCCAGGTCTTCGACCAGGGCACCGACGGCACCTATGTGTACCTCGCGATGGAGTACATCGCCGGCTGCACCCTGCGGGACGTGCTGCGCGAGCGCGGCGCCCTGCAGCCGCGGGCCGCGCTGGACATCCTGGAGCCGGTGCTCGCCGCGCTCGGCGCCGCGCACCGCGCCGGGTTCGTGCACCGGGACATGAAGCCCGAGAACGTGCTCATAGGGGACGACGGACGGGTCAAGGTCGCCGACTTCGGACTGGTCCGCTCCGTGGGCTCGGTCACCAGCACGACGGGGGCCGTCCTCGGCACCGTCGCCTACCTGGCGCCCGAGCAGGTCGAGAACGGGTCCGCCGATCCGCGCGTCGACGTGTACGCCTGCGGTGTGGTGCTCTACGAGATGCTCACCGGGGAGAAGCCGCACGACGGGGACTCGCCCGCGGTCGTCCTCTACAAACACCTCCACGAGGACGTGCCGCGGCCGTCCGCCGCCGTACCGGGTCTCGCCGCCGAGCTGGACGAGCTGACCGCCCTCGGGACCGCCCGGGATCCCGGGCTCCGGCCGCCCGACGCGGTCGCGCTGCTGGCCGTGGTGCTGGAGGCGCGGGCCGCGCTCACCGACGTGCAGCTGGACGCCGTGCCGCCGCAGGCGCTGGCGGCCGGGCACGACATCGCCGAGGACCGGACCAGCGTCATACCCCGGTCGCTGACGGTGCCCCGTCCGCTGCCGGTCAACGAGGACGACGACGGCGTGCTGCGGACCAGCCGGTTCGAGGCGGAGCCGGTGCCGGAGCGGCGGCGCGGGGGCCGTCGCTCGCGGCGCGGGCCGGTCGCGCTGGTCGTCGCCGTGCTGCTCGTCCTCGGTGTCGGCACCGGCGTCTGGTACATCAACTCCGGGCAGTTCACCCGGGTCCCGCCGCTGCTGTCGAAGACCGAGGCGCAGGCGACCGCCCGGCTGAAGGGGGCCGGGCTCGACGTCAAGGCGGTCGAGCACGCCTACAGCGACACGGTGCGGCGGGGCACGGTGATCAGCACCGACCCGGCGGCCGGCGAGCGGATCCGCAGCAACGACGCGGTGACGCTCACGATCTCCGACGGGCCCGAGACCGTGAACGTGCCGGATGTGCAGGGCCGGACGCTGGCCGGGGCCAGGGCACTGCTGAAGGCCGACGGGCTGGCGGCGGGCATGGTGACGCGGGAGTTCAGTGACAACATGCCCAAGGGGTCAGTGATCAGCACGGATCCGGGGGCCGGGAGCAAGCGGCACGCCGGGGCGGCGATCGCGCTCGTCGTCAGCAAGGGCTCACCGGTCGACGTCCCGGACGTCACGGGCGACGACCTGGACGAAGCCCGCCAGGAGCTCCAGCAGGCCGGGCTGAAGGTCACGGTCTCGGCGACCGAGGTCAACTCCGAGTACGACCAGGGGCAGGTCGCCCGGCAGACCCCGGCGGGTGACGCCCGGGTCGCGGAGGGCGACACGGTGACGCTGACGCTGTCCAAGGGCCCGGAGATGGTCGAGGTGCCGAACGTGGTCGGGGCCGGCGTGGACGACGCGGAGAAGCTGCTGGAGCAGTCCGGGTTCCAGGTCAAGGAGGACCGCGGGCTGCTCGGGCTGTTCGGGAACACGGTGAAGAAGCAGTCGGTGGACGCCGGGGAGCAGGCGCCCAAGGGGTCGACGATCACGATCACCATCCGGTGACCGGGAGCCCGCCCCCTGCGTGACACCCTTGAAGGGTGAAGAACCAGCAGTCCCGTCCCGCCGAGATCCCGCCGTCCGGCCCCGCCCGCAACCCCGTCGGCGGCCATGTGCCCGTCGCCGGCGGCCTGCACTCCGTGGGGCTGTCCTACGCCCGTGAGCTGAAGGCCGAGACCGTGCAGGTCTTCGTCGCCAACCCGCGCGGCTGGGCCACCCCGACGGGCAGCCCCCAGCAGGACGAGGCGTTCCGCGCGGCCTGTTCCGAGGGGTCGATCCCGGCGTACGTGCACGCCCCCTACCTGATCAACTTCGGCTCGGGCACCGAGGCGACCGTGGAGAGGTCGGTGGAGTCGCTGCGGCACTCGCTGCGGCGCGGCCGGGAGATCGGGGCGCTCGGGGTGGTCGTGCACACCGGGAGCGCGACCGGCGGGCGGGCCCGGGAGGTGGCACTGAAGCAGGTACGGACGCACCTGCTGCCGCTGCTCGACGAACTCACCGAGGACGACGACCCGTTCCTGCTCCTGGAGTCCACCGCCGGGCAGGGCGCGTCGCTCTGTTCCCGGACCTGGGACTTCGGGCCGTACTTCGAGGCGCTGGACGCCCATCCGAAGCTGGGCGTGTGCCTGGACACCTGCCACGTCTTCGCCGCCGGCCACGACCTGACCGGACCGAGCGGGATGCACCGGACGCTGGACCTGCTGGTGGACACCGTCGGCGCGGGGCGGCTGAAGCTGATCCACGCCAACGACTCCAAGGACGTGGTCGGCGCGCACAAGGACCGGCACGAGAACATCGGGGCCGGGCACATCGGCGAGGATCCGTTCCGCGCGCTGATGACCCACCCGGCGACCGCCGGAGTCCCGCTGATCATCGAGACGCCCGGCGGCAAGGAGGGTCACGCGGCCGACGTGGAGCGCCTCAAGCGGCTCCGCGACGGCTGACGTCCCGCCGACGGGGGTTCCGGCCGGGGCTCACCCCGCCGCCAGCGGCACCGCCGCCAGCAGCAGGCCCGCGCCCAGCAGCGCCATCGAGCCGCGCAGCCACCGGTACTTCGCCGAGAGGATCACGCTGACGTCCTGGAACTGGGTGAGCAGCCAGCCCACCCGGTCCGCCCCGGCCTCGGCGGCGGCGCCGCGCAGCGTCTCCCGGTCGACGCCGCCCAGCGCGTCGGCGTAGAAGGTCGGGCCGGGTGCGGAGCGGACCGTGTGGGTGCGGGGCACGATCACCGCGAGCAGCAGCAGGGTGCCGGCCGCCCAGAGCGCCCCGCCCGCCGCGAGGAGGGCGAGGGCGATGCCGGAGGCGCCGGCCGGCGCCCCTCTGCCGAGCACCAGCGCCGGGACCGCGACGGCTCCCGAGAGCAGGACGGACGCCTTCACGTCCGCCCTGCCCAGGTCCTCGCGCACGGTCAGCAGCAGCCGTTCGGCGACGTAGTGCGCGGCGGCGTCGGCGGGGTCGGCGGGGTCGCCCGGGCTCATCGGCGGGCCTCGGGGCTGGAGTCGTCCTCCACCCCCGTCCCCTCGCCGGGGACTGCGTCCGTCGGCTGGCCCGGCGGGATCGGCGGGGGCGCGTCGGCCGGGAGCAGCGGCGGCGCGGGCGGCATCGGCGGTATCGGCAGGGAGGTCGGGGCCTGCGGGATCCCGTTCGGGAAGACGCCGGTGGAGACCGTACGGCTGTACTCGATGAGGGCCTGCACCTGGTCGTCGATCTGGTGGCGCTGCACCACTCCCTGGTTGATCAGGTTGGTCAGGTAGTCCAGGGCTCCCTTGCGCTGTTCGCGGGCCTGCTGCTGGAGCACGCCGAGGATTTCGTGGGCGCGGCTCGGGTCGGCGGCCAGCATGTGGGCGTACTGGACGGTCTCGCCCGCGCTGATCAGCTTCTGCGCGTCGTCGATGTTGGCGGCGATCCGCGCCTTGTTGACGGTGTCGATGGCCTCCTGGACCATGCCGCCCTTCTCCACCGCGACCATCTGGGCCTGGTGGTCGGCGGCCGCCTGGCCGAGGTCGATGCGGACGAACACCTGGGTGGCGAGGCCGAGTTCGGCCCCGAAGTCGCTCCACCGGCCGCTGGCCAGCTCGTCCTGGATGGCCTCGTCGACCTGCTGGGCGGAGTCCAGGCTGTAGCGGCGGCTGAGCCCGCGCAGCCGGGCCTCCAGCGAGGGCCGGAGCATGCGTTCCACGTCGACCACGCGCTTCTCGGCGGCGAGGTAGAAGTCGTGCACCTCCCAGTTGACGTCCGCGCCCGCCCGGAACCGGGACCGGTCGCCGTAGGTGGGCAGCTCCAGCTGGAAGGAGACCTGGTGCTGGCCCCGGGCGATCCAGCACACCGAGGTGGGCTTGCCCATCAACGGCTTGTTGACGTGCTCGGCGCCGCGGACGGTGACGACGCTGTACCCGCCGTTCTTGTAGTACAGCACCGAGGCGACCTGGCTGTTGCGGTGCCGGTAGGCGGCCTGCGGGGCGAACTCGCGGACGAAGGGCCCTCTGAGATCGTGCGGAAGGACGAACTCCTGGTCCTGCGGGGGCCATTGGTTGTACGTCATGGTGTACTCGCTCCCTGGACCGCCCCCCACAGGCGGCGGACCTGCTGTTCGTTCAGTGGTTGATCGGGGTCTTCGGTGAGTTCCTTGACGAGGGCCAGCAGCCGGCTGCGGTCGTCGTGGCTGTGCACGAGCAGCGGCAGGAACCGTTCCAGCCGGCCGGCCCAGGGCTGGCCGGCCGAGCCGCGCAGCCAGTCGGACACGGTCTCGACGGCCGCCTCGTAGGACCGTGGGGTCTGCAGGGCCGTCCACAGCAGCCCGGCGAGTTCCGGGGCGAGGGCGGGCCGCACCTCGGCCAGGGCGAGCATCAGCGGCCAGTCGCCGTACCCCTCCAGGTCGTCGTGCAGGTTCCACAGGTCGCTGGCGGGCAGGCCGGCCAGGTAGACCGTGGTCTGGAGGCCGAGGTCCTGCTGGGGCCTGCGGGGGTCGGAGAGCCAGGCCCGGATCCGGCGCAGGGTCTGGCCCTCGGGGTGGGCGCCGGCGAAGTGGGCCACCTGGACCGCCGCGGCGGAGCGCAGCTTGCCCTCGTCACGGACGCCGATGCCGCCGAGCAGGTCGAGGGAGTCGCGGACGCTGTCGGTGGCCCGGCCCCGGCCGAGTACCGCGCCCGCGGTCCAGCGCAGTTCCTCGTCGCCGTACCGGGCCCAGGAGCCGACCAGGGCGCGGATGGCGGTGCCGACCTCCGGTGAGCCGAGGGCCACGTCGAGGACGGTCGCGGCGAACAGCCGGCGCGGTGCCCGCTCGGACCGGGCCATCGGCGTGACCAGTTCGTGCACGGTGTGGGAGAGGTCGAGGCGGCACAGATGGCCGGCGGCGACGGCGGCCCGGACCCAGACCTGGGGCCGGGTGTCCTCGCAGAGTCCGGCCAGCCAGCGCAGCACGGGTCCGCGGGCGTTGTGCCGGTGCTGCCACAGGTGGCCGAGCACGGCGGGGGCGAGGGCCTCGCCGGCGAACCGCACGGTGCGCACCGGCACCTCCTCGGTGCCGACCTCCTCCGTGCCGAGTTCGGCGACCGCGCGGGCGGAGACCAGGCGGGCGTCGACGCCGTCGCTGAACAGCGGGCGCCCGGGGGTGGCCTCGGGGTCGACGGTGACGGCCAGTTCCCAGGCGAGCACCTCGGCGGCCTCGGCGACGGCGCTGAGCGAGGCACCGTCGAGGACGGCGACGGCGATCCGGTAGGCCGCGTCCCGCAGCCGCTCCGGGGTTTCGGAGCGGATGCCGCCCGCGAACCATTCGGCGGCCTGGTTCTCGGCGAACCTCCGGCATTCGGCGAGGAGTTCGTCGTGGGTGAGCTTGCCCTGGGTGTGCCGGGCCAGCAGGGTGGCGAAACGGGCCGCCTCCGCGGGCCGCAGGTCGTTCAGGCCCCGCGCGGCCAGGACGTCGGGGTCCAGGGCCGTCGCCCGGGCGCGCTCGTAGTCGGGCCCAGGGCCGTCGAGTTCGAGGGCGAGGTGGCCCTCGAGTACGGCGGTCTGGGCGGCCGGGGTGTGGGCGCGGTAGTAGCGGGCGCCGCGGGCGAGCACGTCACCCGGTTCGGGGGTGGCGAGCAGGACCGCGTAGGCGTCGTTGCGGCCGAGCAGTTGGCAGAGCCGGTCCAGGCCGGTCTCGTCGGGCAGCGCGGCACCGGGTTCCAGCGCGTAGCCGTGGCCGCCGCGGATCTGGTCGCCGTCGAGCTCGTCCAGGTCGGTGCGCGGGTCGAGCCGGGAGACCTGGCCGCCGGTCAGCCTGTCCAGCAGGGACAGCGCGGTGTAGGCACGGCCGGTGCCGGGCTGGCCGAACAGCACCAGGAGCCGTCCGGTGCCCAGTTGGTCGAGGTAGTCGTCGTAGTCCGGGGGCTGCTTGAAGACCTTGCGTAACCGCAGCAGTTGGTCCTCGGGCAGCGGGCCCGCGAGCACGCGCTCCGTCGTCTGCCGGCCGTAGAAGTTCATGGTGCCGACGGAGCCGGAGCTGACCAGGGTGCCGGATCCGTACTGGCTCACGGTCGAGCGGTAGACGCGGGAGGCGGCCGCCGCGGCCCCGGGGAGCGCCTCCTCGCCGAGCGGGTCGGCGGCCGAGCCGCCGATGACGTCGGCCTTCTCGGGCTCGGGTGCGCCGGCGGGCTCGGCGCCCTGCGGCTTGTCCGGTTCGGCCTTCTGCTGCGGCTGTTGCTGCTGCTGGGGATTCGGGGAGCCCGGGGGCGGCTGGGGGCCCTGTGCGTTCACCGGCCACCGCCGTCGGAGAAATTGATGGTGTCGATGGTGCCGCCGACCACGATCCGACCGGTCCCGTGCTGGTGGATGTTCTGCACGACCCGCCCTTCGGCGACCACGTCGTCCGCGGGAACCGCGGCGCCGACGGGAGCCGGGGAGTCACCGGGGGCCGCGGTCTCGGCGGAAGCCACGGTGCCGACGGGAGCCGGAGACTCGGCGGGAGCCGGGGTGTCGGTGGGGGGCGTCGGGGGCTGGGGGGTCGGAGGGCGGTGTGGGTGGGGTGGCTGCGGGGCGGCGGGGGTGTGCGTCTTCGCGGTCGGTGGGTGCTCCGGGTCCGGCTCCGGAGGTTCGGACCGGCCGGGGACCATGAACCAGGCGGTGGTGCGGCCCTCCTTGAGGTCCACGTCGTGCCGGCGGTAGTACCCGGGATCCACCCAGCGCCCACCGGGCAGGATGAAGTCCTCGTGCACGCGGTCGGACGCGACCACCACCAGGGGCGCGCCGTCCGCGGCCCTGAGGATCGCCTTCGTGACGGTGCAGTCGGCCAGTCGGCACGCCAGGTCGACGGCGCGCCCGGAGCGCCCGTGGGCGTCGGCCGTGACCCGCCCGATGTGCAGGCCGACGCGCAGCCGCAGCGGCTTTCTGAGGTGCTGGTTGGCCTCCCGCAGGTTCTGGTGGAGGTGTTCGATCCACTCCCCCACCACCCGGACGGGCGGTACGTCGGGCGTCAGCACACCGAGGATGCCGTCACCGCGGTCCTCCTGGTAGAGCCGCGGCGGGCGGATGCCGGCCCGCTCGAACGCGGTGCCCGTGACGTCGTAGAGTCTGCGCCGCATCTCGGGTTTCTCGGTGTCGGACAGCAGGCCCGAGCCCTGCGCGTCCACGTTGACGATGAAGCCGTACGCGGCTTCCCCCTCCATCGCTTTCTCCTCCCTGCCGTCCCGCCGGACCACCGGCCGCCTGGCTGCGATGGTCGCGGAGCCGGCCGGTCGCCGCTGTAGCCGTTTACACAGCACGGGACTCGGCGTTCTCAGGTCTCGTGCGGTTGTCCGGCGGCGAGCAGGCGGAGCGGGTCCAGATCGGCCACGGCCAGGGTGCCGGGGCCGGTGCGGACCAGACCCTGTTCCCGTAACAGGCGCAGCGCCTTGGCGACGGCCTCGCGGGTGGAGCCGACGGACGCGGCCAGTTCGTGCTGCGCGAGGGGCAGCCGTATGGTCACGGCCTCGTTCTCCTGGCGGCCGGCCCGGTCGGCGAGCTCGACCAGGCGCTCGGCGAGCCGTTGCAGCACGGTCATGGAGGCCAGCGCCCGGCGCTCGTGGTCCGCGCTGCGCAGCCGCTCGGTGAGCTGGATCGTCATCAGCGCGTTGGCGTGCGGCCGGGCGGCCAGGAACCGGCGGAACCGCTCTCCTGGTACGACCAGACCGGTCACCTCGCCGAGGGTGCTGACCGAGGCGCTGCGCGGGCGGCCGTCCAGCACGGCCATGTCGCCGACGACCTCACCGGCCCGTCTGAGGGCCAGGATCAGCCGGCCGCCGCGCTCCGTCGGCGTCCACACCGTGCACCAGCCGCTGAGCAGGACCACCGCGAACGTGGTGCGGTCGCCCTCCGAGACAACCGTGTCGTACGGCGGGTACTCGTGCCGGGTGCCCAGGCCCGCCAGTGCCTCCCGGTCCCCCGGACCGAGACCCCCCAAGAAGGTATGCCGCTCTCCGAACAGCCCCACCGTCGTCCCCCGACCGCTCGCCCCCGAACCGGATCACAAGCGGAACCCCAAGGGCCCCTCGGATCCGTGTCTGCCCGGCGCGTCTCCCGCCAGGCAAGGATCTCAGCGTAGCGCTCTGGGCACGGAATGTGTCCGCCGTTACCGGAACGAGCCCGAACCCTTCACGGGAATACCCCATGGGGGTATACCTGTTGCGAGTCGCCGAGTTCACAGAGCCACACCGGGGGTCAGCCATGGACCACGAGCACACCGTTCACGAGCACACCGGGCACGTCACCGACGCGTCCTGGACCACGGCCGTCCAGGCCACCTTGCACTGCCTCACCGGCTGCGCGATCGGCGAGGTGCTCGGCATGGTCGTGGGCACCGCGTTCGGCTGGGGGAACCTGCCGACCACACTGCTGGCGATCCTGCTGGCGTTCGTCTTCGGATACTCGCTGACCATGCGCGGGGTGCTGCGGGCAGGAGTGGACCTGCGGACCGCACTGCGGGTGGCACTGGCGGCCGACACGGTCTCCATCGCCGTGATGGAGCTGATCGACAACGGCACGATCCTGGTCTGGCCGGCCGCGATGGACGCCCAGCTGGGCGACGCGCTGTTCTGGATCTCGCTGGCCGGCTCGCTCGCGCTGGCGTTCGTGGTGACCACGCCGGTCAACCGGTGGACCATCGGACGGGGCAAGGGACACGCGGTGGTGCACCGGTACCACCACCAGGGCAGCGGAGGTCAGACCACGGGGCCGTCTCCCGGTTCTTCCTGGTAGGAGTAGCGCTGCTCCTTCCAGGGGTCGCCGATGTTGTGGTAGCCGCGCTCCTCCCAGAAGCCGCGGCGGTCGGCGGTCATGTACTCGATACCACGGACCCACTTGGGGCCCTTCCAGGCGTACAGCTGGGGCACGACCAGGCGCACCGGGAAGCCGTGCTCGGCGGTGAGGAGTTCGCCGTCCTTGTGGGTGGCGAAGATCGTGCGTTCGGCGGCGAAGTCCGCGAGACGCAGGTTGGAACTGAAGCCGTACTCCGCCCAGACCATCACATGGGTGACGTCGGGGGCGGGCGGCGCGAGCTCCAGGACGGTCCGCGCCCGGACGCCGCCCCACTCCGCGCCGAGCATGCTGAACTTCGTCACGCAGTGCAGGTCGGCGACGACGGTGGTGTACGGCAGGGCCGTGAACCGCTCGTGGTTCCAGGTGCGCACGTCACCGTCGGCGGTGGCGCCGAAGACCCTGAACTCCCAGCGCTCGGGCCGGAACTTGGGCACCGGGCCGTAATGGGTGACGGGCCAGCCGCGCTGGAGCCGCTGCCCCGGCGGAAGCCCCGACCCCGCGGCTTCTCTGGACGCGCGCCCCACCGGATGACCCATGCCTTCCATCCTGACAGACCACGGGCGGTGCACCGGACCAGGCGAACCGGCCGAAGATCCTCAAAAACCTCAACCCATGCCAAGAACGGACTTACGCACTAAGCACGCACTTACTGGACGATCTTCTGCACCGGTGCAATCATGCGCCGCAGACGTCCCCGTCCGTCCGGTACGGAACCCATGCGGAAGGAGCCTCTGCGATGCAGGGCGACCCCGAGGTCATCGAATTCCTCAACGAGCAGCTCACCGGCGAGCTCACCGCGATCAACCAGTACTTCCTCCCGGCCCACGGACTTCGACCTGGAGGTGACCTGCCCGGACGCCGCGCCGCGCGGCAGGGCGTCCGGGCGCCGGATGGGCATCCGGTTCGC
>NZ_JBEYFC010000342.1:0-10043 GCF_040634175.1 Streptomyces sp. NPDC007162 | reverse complement strand
GGAAGTCCACGACGGGGGGCGCGAGATGAACACGTGATCGGTCACAGCACCAGCGCAGTGATCACGCGTCTGCACGACGTGCACCGGGGTTCCGAGAAGTCCGGTGCCGTGAGCGGGCGGGGGTGCGCTCGCGGCACCGGGCGGCAGCACACCGCCTACATGACGGTGGTCGACGGGGGGACGGGGGAAACCGGCGCAGCCGCGTACGGGGAGGACCAGGGGGAGCGCCGCTCGCTGACGGAGGCGGAGTTCACCGCCTACGTCCAGGAGCGCCGCGCCTCCCTGTACGCGACCGCCTACCACCTGACCGGCGACCGCTTCGAGGCCGAGGACCTGCTGCAGAGCGCGCTGTTCTCGACGTACCGGGCGTGGGAGCGGATCAGCGACAAGGCGGCCGTCGGCGGCTACCTGCGGCGGACCATGACCAACCTGCACATCAGCGCCTGGCGGCGCCGCAAGCTCAACGAGTACCCGACCGAGGAACTGCCGGAGACGCCCGGCGACACGGACGCGATGAGCGGCACCGAGCTGCGCGCGGTCCTGTGGCAGGCGCTCGCCCGGCTCCCCGAGCTCCAGCGCACCATGCTGGTCCTGCGCTACTACGAGGGCCGCACGGACCCGGAGATCGCGGAGATCCTCGACATCAGTGTCGGCACGGTGAAGTCCAGCATCTGGCGGTCGCTCCGCCGGCTGCGCGAGGACGAGGTCCTCAGCTTCGGCCGTGACGAGGAGGACGCCTTCGGGGAGCTTGTGGCCTGAAGGTAAGGGGATCCGGGGGGATCCCGACGGGGAAACCGGGGGAAACGGGGCCCGGGGGAGGGTCCGGGGGGACCCACGGGGGAAACGAGTCCGGGGGGACTCGGAAGCACGGGGGAGCTCCGCCACGGGGGACACGGGGGTGTTCGGCGGAGCGACGGGGGAAGCGGGACTGGAGGGCCGGGGGGTCCGTCCAGTCCCGCTTTTTCTGCTTTCCACGCCTCGCCCACGGCGGTCACGCCGCCGAGCCCACGGCGGTCAGGCCGCCGGCGCCTGGGTGCGGTCCCGGGACTGCCGGCCCACCGCGGCCGCCGCCATCCGGCTGAGCGCCTCGTCGCGGTCGCAGGGATGCGCGCCCAGGGACACCTGGCGGGCCACGATCGTGCGCTCCGCGCGCATCAGCCGCCAGCCGCGACGCAGCAGGAACGGCACCGACTTGCGGCCCTCCCTGAGGTCGCGCAGGAAGCGGCGCCGGAAGGTCTTCACCGGACCCCGGCTGAGACACAGCGCGTCGGCCAGCAGTCCCAGCTCGCGGCAGCGCTCCACGATCTCGGCGGCGAAGATGCCCTCCGCGATGAACAGCGGGGTACGGCCGATGTGCAGGGTCTCCTCACCGGTGCGGGCGCTCAGCGAGATGTCGTACACCGGCACGCCCGCCGAACCCGTCGCGCACAGCCGGCCGATGGCCTCGACCGCGACCTCGGCGTCCCAGGACTCCGGGTGGTCCCAGTCGATGTCCGAACTCCCCGCCACCAGTGGCAGGGTCGGGTCGTCGCCCTCCTTGTAGAAGTCGTCGAGACGCAGCACGGGAAGCCCGGAACGGGCGGCGACGAGGGACTTGCCCGAACCCGAAGGGCCGCACAGCAGCACGACGCGGGCGGGGGGCGGAGGATGAATGCTCACGGAACACCAGTTTGACGTATGGGGAGCCTCCTGCCGACCCCGCGGGTCGGCTTTTGAGCGTGAGTCACACCTCAACTACCCTGTGTGCCGACACGATCACCCCGCGCACCCGAAGGTGGCACCAGCGATGTCCCGACACGCGTCCTCCCCGAACCCGACCGCCCAGCGTGCGCTGATCGCTCTCGCGACCGCCTCAGTCGCGCTCGGCGCGGGCGCCGCGACGGCAGCCGCGACCCCTCAGGTCGTGCACGACGCGGTACGGAGCCGGTCCACCTCCGTCGGTCCGGCCGACCCGCAGGCGGCGCTGACCGCAGTGGGCGGTCTGCTGCCGTACGTCACGGGGCCGGTGACGGCCCTGAAGCCCAACCCGCTCGCGGGCACGGGCGTCGACCCGCTGGACAACGGCGTGGGCACCCGGTTGGCCGACTTCGAGCCGCTCACGTCGAAGACCGTGACGGAACCGGTGGCTGAGGCGCCGTCGATCGGGGACGTGCCGGTGGTGGGGCAGCTGCTCCTGGGGGGCTGAACACGGCGGGGAACTGCCGGTCCGGTGTGGCCGGTCGCGCAGTTCCCCATGGGCCCGGCACCTAGTACGACGAACCCGACGCTCCCAGCGACCCCGTCGGGTGCCACACCGTCTTCGTCTCCAGGAACGCCGTCATGCGGTCCGTCCCGGGCGTCGCCGTCCAGTCGTCCACAGGCTGTGGACGCAGGACGCGCTTGAGGTTGTCGGCCGCCGCGATCTCCAGCTCCTTCGCCAGCGCCTCGTCCGCGCCCGCGAGGTCGATCGCGTTGACGTCCTGGTGGGATGCCAGGGTCGGCGCGATCTCCTTCGTGCGGCCGGACAGGACGTTGACGACGCCACCGGGGACGTCGGAGGTGGCGAGCACCTCGGCGAGGGAGAGGGCCGGGAGCGGCGCCTGCTCGCTCGCCACCACGACGGCCGTGTTGCCGGTCGCGATCACCGGGGCGAGCACCGACACCAGGCCGAGGAACGACGACTCCTGCGGGGCCAGGACGGCCACCACGCCCGTCGGTTCGGGGGAGGAGAGGTTGAAGTAGGGGCCCGCGACCGGGTTGCCGCCGCCGACCACCTGGGCGATCTTGTCGGTCCAGCCCGCGTACCAGACCCAGCGGTCGATCGTCGCGTCCACGACCACGGCGGCCTTGGACTTGCCGAGGCCCTCCGCGTCGGCGACCTCGCGCACGAACTGGTCCCGGCGGCCCTCCAGCATCTCCGCGACGCGGTAGAGGACCTGGCCCCGGTTGTAGGCCGTGGCCCCGGCCCAGCCGCCGAACGCCTTGCGGGCGGCGACGACCGCGTCCCTGGCGTCCTTGCGGCTCGACTGCGGCGCGTTGGCCAGCCAGTTGCCCTTTGCGTCGGTCACCTCGTACACCCGGCCGCTCTCGGAACGCGGGAACTTCCCGCCGACGTACAGCTTGTAGGTCTTGAAGACGGACAGGCGATCAGACATCGAGGTATGCCTCCAGACCGTGACGGCCGCCCTCGCGGCCGAAGCCCGACTCCTTGTAGCCGCCGAACGGCGAGGTGGGGTCGAACTTGTTGAACGTGTTGGACCAGACGACGCCCGCGCGCAGCTTGTTCGCGACGGCCAGGATCCTGGAGCCCTTCTCCGTCCAGATGCCGGCGGAGAGGCCGTACTGCGTGTTGTTGGCCTTCGCCACCGCCTCGTCCGGGGTGCGGAAGGTGAGGACCGACAGGACCGGGCCGAAGATCTCGTCGCGGGCGATGGTGTGCGCCTGGGTGACGTTCGTGAACAGCGTCGGGGCGAACCAGTAGCCGGCGGACGGGAGTTCGCAGGCCGGGGACCAGCGCTCGGCGCCCTCGGCCTCGCCCTGCTCGGCGAGCGTGGTGATCCGGGCCAGCTGCTCGGCCGAGTTGATCGCGCCGATGTCGGTGTTCTTGTCCAGCGGGTCGCCGAGCCGGAGCGTCGACAGGCGGCGCTTGAGGGAGTCGAGCAGCTCGTCGTGGATCGACTCCTGGACCAGCAGACGGGAGCCCGCGCAGCAGACCTGGCCCTGGTTGAAGAAGATCCCGGTGACGATCCCCTCGACGGCCTGGTCGATCGGGGCGTCGTCGAAGACGATGTTGGCGCCCTTGCCGCCCAGTTCGAGGGTGAGCTTCTTGCGGGTGCCCGCGACCGTGCGCGCGATCTCCTTGCCGACGGCGGTGGAACCCGTGAAGGCGACCTTGTTCACGTCGGGGTGGGCGACGAGCGCGGCGCCCGCGTCGCCGTACCCGGGAAGGATGTTGACGACGCCCTTGGGCAGGCCCGCCTGACGGCAGATGTCCGCGAAGAAGAGGGCGGAGAGAGGTGTCGTCTCGGCGGGCTTGAGGACCACCGTGTTGCCGGTGGCGAGCGCCGGGGCGATCTTCCAGGCCAGCATCAGGAGCGGGAAGTTCCAGGGGATGACCTGGCCGGCGACGCCCAGCGGCCGCGGGTTCGCGCCGTAGCCCGCGTGGTCGAGCTTGTCGGCCCAGCCCGCGTAGTAGAAGAAGTGCGCGGCGACCAGGGGGAGGTCCGCGTCGCGGGTCTCCTTGACGGGCTTGCCGTTGTCCAGGGTTTCCAGGACGGCGAGCTCGCGGCTGCGCTCCTGGATGATCCGGGCGATGCGGAAGAGGTACTTGGCGCGCTCGGAGCCAGGCAGCGCGGACCACTTCTCGAAGGCCTTGCGGGCGGCCCGTACGGCCCGGTCCACGTCCTCGGCGCCGGCCCGGGCGACCTCGGAGAGGACCTCCTCGGTGGACGGGCTGACCGTCTTGAAGACCTTGCCGTCCGCCGCGTCCGTGAACTCGCCGTCGATGAAGAGCCCGTAGGAGGGGGCGATGTCGACGACGGAGCGGGACTCGGGCGCCGGTGCGTACTCGAAAGCGGTGGTCATCTTTTCCTTGGCCATGGTGATCAGTCCACCGTCACGTAGTCGGGACCGGAGTAGCGGCCGGTGGCCAGCTTCTGACGCTGCATCAGCAGATCGTTCAGGAGCGAGGAGGCACCGAAGCGGAACCAGTGGTTGTCCAGCCAGTCCTGGCCCGCGGTCTCGTTGACCAGGACGAGGAACTTGATCGCGTCCTTGCTGGTCCGGATGCCGCCGGCGGGCTTCACGCCGACCTGCACGCCCGTCTGCGCACGGAAGTCGCGCACGGCCTCCAGCATCAGGAGGGTGTTCGCGGGGGTGGCGTTGACGGCGACCTTGCCCGTGGAGGTCTTGATGAAGTCGGCGCCCGCCAGCATGCCGAGCCAGGAGGCCCGGCGGATGTTGTCGTACGTCGACAGCTCGCCGGTCTCGAAGATGACCTTGAGCCGGGCGGCGGCCCCGCAGGCCTCCTTCACGGCGACGATCTCGTCGTACACCTTGCGGTAGTTCCCCGCGAGGAACGCGCCGCGGTCGATGACCATGTCGATCTCGTCGGCGCCCGCGGCCACGGCGTCCCGCACGTCGGCGAGCTTCACCGGCAGGGCCGCGCGGCCCGCGGGGAAGGCGGTGGCGACCGAGGCGACCTTGACGGACGAACCGGCGACGGCCTCCTTCGCGGCGGCCACCATGTCGGGGTAGACGCAGACGGCGGCCGTGGCGGGGGTCGTACGGTCCGTGGGGTCCGGGTGGACCGCCTTGGCGCCGAGCGCCCGGACCTTGCCCGGGGTGTCCGCGCCTTCCAGCGTCGTCAGGTCGACCATCGAGATGGCGAGGTCGATGGCGTACGCCTTCGCGGTGGTCTTGATCGAACGGGTGCCGAGCGAGGCGGCACGCGCCTCCAGGCCGACCGCGTCGACGCCGGGCAGCCCGTGGAGGAAGCGGCGCAGCGTGCTGTCGGACGCGGTGACGTCAGCAAGTGCGTGGGGTGCGGTGGTGGGCATGGTCACCAGCCGAGCATATCTACGCGCGTAGCGGCTGTACACCCCGAGGGAACGGTTCTTCATCCTGGCGCCGGGGAGCTTTCCTGCGACGAGGGGCGCGGGGAACTGCGCGCGCGACCACAGCGCACCCGCAGTCGCGCACGGCGATGATGCCCCCTCCGCGCCGTGCGGGCGTCTGGTGCAGAATCGGCGGCATGACCACGCCCCTCGTCAAGGACCGCGTCCACCGCTCACCCATGGCGGTGGTCAGCGGCGTCCTGCTGCTCGCCATCATCTGCTGGCTCGGCGTCGACGCGCTGATCCGCGGGCACGGCCGCACCCCCTGGCTCGCCCTGGCCGCGATGATCCTCGTCGTGCCGCTGGTGGTCGCCTTCACCCTGCGGCCCGCGGTGTTCGCGGGGGAGGACCGGCTGCGGGTGCGCAACCCGTTCCGGGTGGTCACGCTGCCGTGGGGGGAGATCGCCGCCCTGCGCTCCGGGTACTCGAACGAGGTGATCACCAAGTCGGGCGCGAAGTACCAGCTGTGGTCGATTCCGGTGTCCCTGCGCAGCCGCAAGAAGGCGGCGCGCCGCACGGCCAGGGCGGAGGCGGACGCGCAGCGCGGGCGGCCGGGGACCGCCGGGCGGATGCCCGGCGGGTTCGGTGGCGGGTTCCGGGCGCTGCGCGACACCGACGGCGCGACCGGGCCGACGCGCGCGGAGACCGACCGGGTCATGGACGACCTGCGGGAGCTGCTGGAGAGCCGGGAGGCGGCGGAGTCGGCGCAGGGTGAGGTGACGGTGCGGTGGGCCTACGAGGTGGCCGCGCCGGCCGTCGCGGGCGCGGTGCTGCTGGCGATCCTGCTGGCGATGGGGTAGTCCGGGGCGGCCGGCCCGTACGGTGGACCGTACAGTCCACTCTTCGGGAGGCCGGTCCATGCGCAGGGAGCTCACGGCCAAGGGCAAGGCCACCCGGCACCGGATCGTCGAGGGGGCCGCGGCCGCGCTGCGGGAGAACGGCGTCGGCTCGGTCACCCTCGACGACATCATGGCGCGCACCAGCACCAGCAAGAGCCAGCTCTTCCACTACTTCCCCGGCGGCAAGGACGAACTGCTGCTCGCCGTCGCGCACTACGAGGCGGACCAGGTGCTGGAGGACCAGCAGCCGTACCTGGGCTGCCTCGACTCCTGGGAGAACTGGGAGCGGTGGCGGGACGTGGTCGTCGCCCGCTACGAGATCCTGGGGGACACGTGTCCCCTCGGGTCGCTCTTCCTCCAGGTCGGGCGTTCGACGCCGGGCGCGCGGGCGATCGTCGCCGAGTTGATGCGGCGCTGGCAGGAGAGCCTGGCGGCCGGGATCCGGGCGTTGCGGGCGGCCGGGGGCGGGGGCCCGTCGGCCGGGTTCGACGTCGACGCGCGGGCCGCCGCGCTGCTGGCCGCGATCCAGGGAGGGGTGTCCATCCTGCTGGCGACGGGCCGCTCCGACCACCTGCGGGCCGCCCTCGACCAGGGGCTCGCGGACCTGCGCCGCGACCTGACGCCGACCGGGGCCGTCACACCGCGATGACCGCGGGACCGCCCGGCCGCAGGGCTCGTCAGGCGGCGACGACCGCGACACCGGTACGGCCGCCGTCCACGTCCAGCACGATCCCGTGCACGAAGGACGACTCGTCGGCGGCCAGGTACACCGCCGCGCTCGCGATCGCCTCCGGCGTGCCCATCCCGCCCGCCGGCGTGCCCTTCATCATGGCCCCGCCGATCTCGGCCACCTCGGCGTCCGACGGCAGCACCGCGCCCGGGGAGATCGCGTTCACCCGCACCCCCCGCGGCCCGAACTCGGCGGCCCAGGCACGGGTCAGGGCCTCCACGGCTCCCTTGGTGGAGCTGTACAGCGCGCCGACGGGGATGCCCAGACGTACGATCCACGAACTCAGGTTGATGACCGCGCCCGCGCCCGCCTCGGCCATGGCCGGTGCGACGGCCCCCGTCAGGAAGAAGGGGGCCCTGACGTTGACCGCGTAGACCTGGTCGAAGGTCTTCTCGTCGGTGGCGGGGGTGGCGTCCGCCGGGTAGATGCCGGCGTTGTTGACGAGTACGTCGATACGGCCGCCCAGCACCCGGGTCGCCTCCTCGGCCAGCTTGTGCGACGCGGCGGCGCTGCCGTCCAGGTCGGCGCGTACGAAGTCGGCGCGGCCGCCCCGGGCGCGGATCCCGTCGACCACCTCCGCACCGCGCTCGGCGCTCCGCCCCGAGACGACGACGTGCGCGCCCTCGGCGGCGAACGCCTCCGCGATCGCCCGCCCGATGTTGCTGGTGGATCCGGTCACCAGTGCGGTCTTTCCTGCCAGTCGCGTGCCCATGATCAGCCTCCGTGTCCTCGGTTTCCCGGTCAGGTGCGGACCACTGTGCGCCCAGAAAAATGGACCAGCAAGTCCAGAAACGGGAGCCCGTAACCCGGCCGAGCTGCCTGGGTCATGCGGTGTCCGGCGGCTCGGGTGCCGGGCCGTAGTCCTCGTTGTGATCTCTGGTCAGCGCGGCCAGTAGAGCGGGGTCGGCGTAGACCTCGGCGGTGTGCTGCCAGGCGGTCTCGGAGGCAAGCCCAGCATGGCCTGCATCATCGCGAGCGTGACCAACTCGGCATCGGTCAGTTGCGGAGCGATCCCGATAGCCGGACGCCAGGGAGCCAAATGCGGTCATGCCTTCAGCAGGTCGTCGGTCTTCACATAGAGTGCGGTGGCGAGGGAGTCCAACTCTGTCTTCACACACCGACGTTGGACTCCCCCGTCGTATGCGTGCAGCCGATCCCTTGAAGTCGATCATTCAGGTGGTACGGCTGCTACTGATCCTTGGCGGAGGGCCGTCGCAGCTCGAAGTGAAAGCATCCGTATTCCAGTGCCCTGACGTGTACGAGCACCACGTCCGGGTCGTTGAACGCATCGTCGAAGGCTGCATCGAAGCCAGTCGTGGCGTCGGCTGGAATCTCCAGAAGGCGGCCACCTGCGATATGGCCCCGGGCGTCATAGCGGCGCACGGTACGCAGGGTGCCCGGCCGAGCGAAGGGGTAGTTCTCGCCCGGTGTGAACCCGCCGCAGTCATCGGCGTGGATGAAGATGGGACCCTGTTCGTCGTAGGCGCCCGGATCTGCACCCCTCGTGGCGGCCCAGCGACGCAACGGGGCGTACGAAACAAGGGCAATCCGCTCGCCGAGCGTGATGGGACGCAGACAGCAGCGCAGCGGAGAGTCCACGTCGTCGCCGGTCGCGATGTACGGGGCGCAGGGACGGCCCGCGTCGTCGACAACCCGCAGTTCCTTCAGGACGGCTGCGTCAACGGGGAGCACGGTGTATCTGGTCATGTGCCCATGCTGGATCGACGCACGGGCGGGTTGCTGGCAGGAAACGGACGTCACGTTGGTGCGCGCCCACGCAGAAGGCTGGCCGGAAACGTCGCACCCGCTGAACACAGGCCGCCTACGATCGCCGACCCCTTGGAATCGATCATCTAGTCCCGCTGGGCGGTGAACAGTTCCAAGTGGGAACCACGACAAGCATGAGCCGACACGGATCCTCGCGAAGGCATCTCGCGGCGGTCAGCTCTGGCAAATCGCTCAGGAACTTACCGGACAGCCTGTCACTGGCCTGTGAGCTGAGTTCGACTTACTTAGGTGTACCCTCCGGCCAGGTCAACAGCGACCACGGAACCAGCTGGGCCCCGAGGACCGTAATGGTCATCGGGGCCCAGCCTTATTCAAGCTCTTCGATATCTCGCTGTCTCAGTATCGCGCGGGTCTTTCGCCATTGCTCGGGCGTTATTTTAGGAGCCCGTGCCACATGTGTGGAAAGCCACTGCTCGCGGGTCAGTCGCTGAGCGCGTGGCGACTGGTCTTGAGTTCCTCTGTCATGGTCCGCTTCTGAGCGGGCTTGTAGATGTTGTTTGCGTGCGATCGCTGCGGAACGTCCGACCGGAGCGGGCGGCGCGGCGGACCGTCGGGTTTTGCGTGTGGTTTTGTTGCCGGAATCGGCAGACATGGCGTGGCCTCCAGAGCGTCAAATCAGGAATTAGATAACGGGTGTTCATGGTTTCTCTGCTTTGCGCGTGTGGAGCGCTGTCCTCCATGCGCCCTGATCAGGCGCAGCTAACTTGCCTTCGATTATGCGAATTGCAGTCGATGAGGGCCCGTGAGTTTTCCGTAAATGCGATTCGATGAAGCGGTCCGGACAGTGGAAGATCCGTGCCGGAATCGGCTGGAATTATTCTCGAACCGTCGCGGGGGGGGGGCGATACCCAGATGTGCCGATCGCCAATGGCCGCCGACGGAACATCAGTTCACGGAGTTCGGCAGCCGACGCGGGGAGCATGCTCGCAAGCCCGCGCAGACCGCACCGATGCACCAGGCCACATCCGGGAGCCCGGCCAGCACCACGGCGCACCGGCCTTCTGGCGAACAGGGAGAGGGCACGGAGCAGCGCGCGACCGTGTCGGATCCCAGCTGATGCCTGACGTTCTGGTCCCAGGTGATGTTTGACGG
>NZ_JBEYFC010000341.1:0-10049 GCF_040634175.1 Streptomyces sp. NPDC007162 | reverse complement strand
GCTCGGTGTTCCGCCCGAGGAACGGTCGCGGATGCAGAACCTGTCCTCCACGGTGGCTCGGAGCGGCTTCGACGAGGAGGCCAAGCGGGCACAGCAGAAGGCGGAGGAGGACCTGCACGCGTACTTCTCGGATCTCATCGCGGCCAAGCGGAGGGATCCGGGTGACGATCTCCTGAGCGCGCTCACCGCGGTCCGGGACGACGACGGCGGGCTGACCGGGAACGAGCTGGTGTCCACGGCCTTCCTGCTGATGTTCGCGGGCCACAAGACGACCGCGTACCTGATCGGCAACGCCGTGCACCACCTCCTGTCCCACCCCGGGCAACTGCGCGTCGTGCGGGAGGACACGCAACTGATGCGTGCCGCCGTCGAGGAACTGGTGCGCTACGACGGCTCCGTGGAGAGCGCGACGTTCCGTTACGCGACCGAGGACGTGGAGTACGGCGGGACCCGGATTCCGAAGGGCGCCCTGGTCCAGATCGCGCTCAGTTCGGCCAACCGCGATCCGCTGAAGTTCGACGCGCCGGACGAGTTGAACGTGACGCGTCCGGGCAACGCGCAAGACGCGCATCTGGGGTTCGGGCACGGCAGCCACTACTGCCTGGGAGCCCCGCTGGCCCGGCTGGAGACGCAGGTGGCGCTCACCGCCCTGTTCGACCGGTTCCCGAACATGACCTTGGCCGACCCTCGCGCCGAAGCACGGTGGCTTGAGGTGCCCTTCCCCGCCTTCCGCGGCCTCGCGGAGCTACCGGTCGTGCTCGACCCTGCCGGCCGGTCCCACATGCCGCCCGGCCGGCACGGTGGTCAAGATGTCGGGCAAAGCCTCACCGACGGTGGACGCTGACGGCATAGCCGCCGCCAACGTAAGGGACCGCGTCCCAGGAGGCGAAGCGGTCCACCAGGGCAAGGCCGGCCGCGACGCAGCACTCGTCGTACTCCGGCAGGGTGATGCCGGGCGGCACCGGCAAGTGGGCCTCGTCCAGACCGAAGCCCGCGACCATGAGACCGCCCGGGCGGAGGACCGCGGCCAGGCGCTTGACCACCGTGGACTCAGTGCCGGCAGCAAGCAGCGGGAAAACGTTGCCCGCAGCGACCACGAGATCGAAGTCCGCTGCGAGCCCGAGCGGGGCCGGCTCGAACTCGGCCAGATCGACCTGGAGCCACGGCAGGCCCGGCGCCTGCCTCTGCGCCACTGCGAGCATCGACGCATCAAGATCCACCCCGACACACTCGTACCCGAGCTCCGCGAGCCGCATCATGACCCGCCCGGTACCGCACCCGGCGTCCAGCACCCGCGCTCCGGGAGGCACAAGCGCCGCGCAGAACCGCGCCTCACCGTGCACATCCATTCCGCTACGGGCCAGGGCCGCGAACCGTGCAGCGTAGCCCTGCCCGGACATTCCCCCGGTCAACTCCTGCCAACGGCTCATGACGCCCACTATAGGTCGACCGTGTGCCCTTGCATCCGGCCAGGTCAGGCAGAGCCTCCTGCCGTTTGGAGGGTGCGTGGCACCACTCGGGCAGGTGCTCCGGAGCACCTGCCCCTGTGGTGTGAGGAGGCTCGGGGACGCCTCTTTATTCGGTCGAGGTCGAGACCGGCGGCTGCATGTGGACGCGGGGAGAATCCTCGGCCGAGAGCTGAGTTCCGTCGGCCGGGACGTCGACGCCCGTGTACTCCAGGAACCATGCGTTCCGGTTCGGGGTGGCCTCGTGCCACAGACCACCGCGCAGTTCGTGGTGGTCGACGTCGGCCGAGGTACTCGGGGTCCAGGTGAAGTCGTACCGTTCGCCGTCGGCCACGCCGGTGAGGGCGGTGGCGGGCGCGGGTCCGGCCGGGACGTCCACGGCGACGGCGCCGCTGGGCAGGGACCGCTCCCCAGCGCTGGGGTAGGGCTCGACCGCGAAGTAGTTCGTAGGTCGGGGTTGGCAGCTTGTCCGCCCAGCCGAGGCCGAAGGACTCAGAGCCTTTGCCGACTGTACGACGCAACAAACAGCCCGCACGCATCGGGGAAGTGTGGATGCGCGCTTCCCGCTGACGCGCTGTGCCCGGGCAGGCGTACAGGCGGCAGAGGGGGCACGGTTCGCGTGGAAGTTGACGTACGTCTGGCAGTGCGGACTCGGTGGAGGAATTCACTTGCTCATGCCCGCGAGAGCGGGGAGGGGGGGCCCGGCGGTGTTGCCGTGGTTGCCGTGGCTGGGCCACCACCGGTGGATGTCGAGAATCGCCTGGATCAGTAGTGCCGCGGTGTCCTGCCGATGGTGCAGGGGCAGGTCGGCGACGAAGGAGAACAGGCCGGGCCTGCCGGTGGCGGTGGCGTCGGCGAGAGCGGTGCGCCAATAGGCGGGCCAGGGGTCGGGGTGCATGGCGTCGGCCGCTCGGGCGAGTGCTCGACTGGCTGCGGCGCGTTCGGGTGCGCTGGCGTGCTGGCGTACCGCGTTCGCGGCCTGGTCGAGGAGCGCGGGCGTCAGGTGCGGTGCGATGCGGGAGATGGTTTCCGGGAAGACGCCGTGGTGCCAGCCGCGATCGCCGTGGACGAGGTGCAGGAGCCGGTCGAGGAGTTCGGCGGCCCGGGTTGCGTCCAGGTGAGGGGCGAGTGTGGCCAGGGGCCCGTCCAGTTCGTACGCATTGGTGAGGGTGCGCAGGTAGGAGACCGTCTCGTCCAGAAGTCCGGGGCGAGTGGCGGGGTCGGCGTACGCGGTCAGGTCGGCGAGGACGTCCGCGGTTTCATAGCGGTGGCCGAGGGTTCGAGCGAGCCGGGCCGCGTACTGCCGTGCGTCGGGGTTCAGGTAGGGGGCGACGGTGCTGAGGCCGGCGTGGCCGTGGCGGGACACCCAGTCCGTGTCCCAACGGGAACTGATCGCGGTCAGACAGTCCAGCGCTGCTTCCAGGACGGGGCCGCGTTGGTGGGCCGGCAGGTAGGCGAGCAGGCAGGAAAGTCGCCGCAGGCGCTCGACCTGGTCGCCCTCGTCGCCTTGGTCGTCTACTGCTGGGAGCGAGGTCGGGTGGCCGGGTAGCAGAGGGAGTCTGTCCTCGTCCGGCACGTCGGCGGCCGCCCGCTCCAGGGCGTGGAGCCCGTCGCAGGGCACGTCGTCTTCGTGGTAGTGCGGAGTGAGTGCGGTCATGGCCGCTTCCCGCAGCAGGACGGCGCGTTGTCCCGGTGCGGCGTAGGGGATGAGGGCGGCGAGTGAGGAGGCCAGCCAGCAGGGGCCGTGTTCGGTCCGGGCGAGCCGACTGGCCTGGGCGATCAGCGTGTCTGGCAGGGGCAGCGGATCCTGCGGAGGCGGGTGGTGGAACGCGGGCCGGTCCAGGACGCATGCGAGGTGGAGCGCCGCGCCGAGCTGCTGCGGGTCGGTGGCGGACTCTGCCAGCGACCGGTAGCGGTGGTGTGGGTGGTTTTCGGAGGCGGCAAGGTCGCGGGCTCGCCGCTGCAGTTCCTCACGGTCGGGCGGTGCCGCCCTGGCCGCCAGCAGTGCCAGGAGCCGGGCCTGCGGCTCGGGGCCGATGTCGGCGGGGACGACCCGCACCGCATCGGCGATCAGGGAGTCGGGGAGGTGGGGAGCCAGCTCGGTGAGCAGGCTGACCCGCTGCTCGCCGTGATCGACGGTGGAGACGAGGTCGAGAATCCGGCTGAGAGTCGCGGACGGCTGGCCGGGGGCCAGGTGTACGAGAGTTCGCGTCGACGGCCCCTGCGGGTCGAGCATTCGGGTGCCGAGGAAGTGGCGCAGCAGTCTGGGCGTCAGGTACGGGGCGAGCTGATTCAGGGCGTCTTCGGGTGGGTTGGCCTCACCGACGTGGTCGATGACGCGGCGCAGTAGATGTTCGGGCAGGAACCTCGCGATCTCGCACGCCGTCCAGACGGCGGAGGCCCGATGCGCGCGGAACAGGGCGTCGAAGGTGTCGTCCAGCAGCCGCGTCCTGTCAGGCTCGGGCATCAACGGCAACAGGGCGCCGATCCCCGCACGTCTGAGATCCACCTCTTCGGTTCGCAGGATCTGCAGGGCTTTGTCCAGCAGTTCGGGCCGTTCCTCATCGGGAAGGTGCGGGATCGCGGCGGCGAGTACGCGGGCAGCCGTGATCGGGCTCGCTCCGTCAAGCGTTTGCTCCAGCAGGCTGCGGAGCTCGTCACCGGGCAGATAGGGGGCCAGTTCCTCCACGATGAGGCGGTTGAACCGCTTCTCCTGCGCGGGGTCGTAGGCGGCGAGTCGTTCGGCGACCAGCCGAGCGCGTTCGTCCGGTTCGGAGGCCAGCAACACCGCGCGGAGGGCTTTGCTCTCTTCCGCGTAGTACCGGTCGGTCCGGGCGAAGGCCAGCACGTCCTCATAGAGAGTCGGCAGCTCCGGCAGGGCCGCGGTCATGGCCTCCAGGTAATGATGCGCGGACCCGTCTCGTCTACGGGCTCCGGCGCGCAGCTCCTGCAGCGACCGTTCGGGGAACCACCTGGCCACGTGTCTGAACAGCCAGGCGCGGATCTCCTGAGATCGCTGGCGGTCGGTGTCGGCCGCCTCCAACGCCCGCTCCAGATAGAACTCCCGCCGCTCGGGCACGGCAAGGTCGACCAGCCAGACCAGCGAGAACGCCCGGCGCATCGGGTAGTCGATGCCTTCGGCGGCCTCCCCGGCCAGTTCGACCAAGTGTGTCTTCCGGTGTTCTGGCAGACCACGGAAGCAGGCGAGGCGACGCAATGCATCTGACCGTTGCTCCGCGTCAGGGATCATCTCGGCGTACGCCTGTGCCCTGTTGAAGGTCCAGATTCCACGCCGGGCCAAGGCGGCCAGAATGCCGGCCGGGACAGTCCCGGCGAGGCTGACGATCGAACTCCTGATCAGGGCGTACCGGAATTCCAGCGCTATCCCCTCGGCCTGATCGGCGGGCGATACGGCCCGGTCGGTGATCTGCTGCGCTCGTCCGCGCGCCAGATCCAGGTCCAGGAGGTACTCGGCCGTGCGTTCGGACCGCTCGTGCAGCGCGAACCAGGTGTTGGTCCGGCCGCCGGGACCGGACTCGGCGGCCAGCAGCCGATAGAGGAGATCGTCACGCCCAGCCTGCACGAGATGGTCGGCCACGTGAAGTAACCCGTAGAGGTCGTCGTCGGAAGGCCGGACTGGTGGATCGAAGCGGGAGATCGCCTCGGCGAGCCCCCCGTCCAGGCCGCCCCACCCCCGTAGGAAGGCGGCAGCGAGGCGGCCGTGCAGGTCGGGCAGCCGCTGGGCGGCCCGGAACCGCGTGTAGTCGTAGAGAAGATCATGCAGGCCAAACGTGCCGTCACCGGGTCGGTAGGTCAGCAGTGACCGCTTGGCCAGGCGCGCGATCACCAGCCGTGATTGGTCCGGGTCCAGGCCTTGCTGTCCCCAAAGACGTGCTGCGGCCGAGACCGGCACCGGGCCCCGGCCGGCGAACACGGCCAAGTCCTCGTACAGCTCCCGGGTCGCCGACGGCAGGCCACCGGTGCTCGCCTCGACGGCGGCCAGCAGCGAAGTGTGCCGATAGTCCCGGAACGTCATCGCCAGCGCGTCGGGCCGGGGCTTGCAGAGCAGAGTCACCAGACCGGTCCACGGCTGGCCGTCGCCGACCATACCGCCGCAGATCGCCACGGCCAGCGGCAACCCACCGCACCGGGCGAGGACTTCGTCCGCCTGTCCGGGCAGCTCCGCTTCCGCGATGCCCGCATAGGCGGCGAGCATCGACCGAGCCTGCGCCGGGTCGAGCGCCGCGACGAGGAGTTTTCGCTCCCCGTGCGGCACGGTCCCGTGGTCTCGTGTCGTCACCAGCAAGGCGCTGCCGGGCCCGAACACATCCAGCGCCACACGCTGGTCATTACCGGTCACGTCGTCGATGACCACCAGGCACCGGGCCGACGCCAGCCGACGCCGCAACGCGTTCACACCGGCCCCGACGTCGTCGCCCGCGATGGACACACCGAGCGCGGCCAGCAGTTCCGCCTGGCACCCGGCCGCCGACCGGCCACCCGCCGACAGCCATACGACACCGTCCGGGAACGCTGAGGCGACACGCCGATCCCGCGCAACGGCCTGAGCCAGGAAGGTCTTGCCCGACCCACCCATCCCGACCAACGCCACGATCGGCGCGCGTCCTCCGGTGAAGGCATCTTCCAGCAGCGCATCCACGATCTGGTCGTGCGGGACCCGCCGGGCCAGGAACGTCCCGGGCAACGGAGGGGGCTCCGCGAGCCCGGCCAAAGTTCCGCCGGGAGCTGGGGCGTGCCGCGAGACGGGCCGCCCACCCCCTCGGCTGCCCTGCCGGCGCTCATCCCGGGCCCGCTGCCACGTCTGCATCCACTGCCCGTCACTCGGGGCCCTGAACGCAGGAGTCCTTGTACGGGCTTTGGCCCGCAGGAAGACCAACAGCCAACGCGCCGTTTCAGCCCCGGAAGGGACGTTCTCGCCCTTGAGCCAGGCGGACCACGCCGACGGCCCCACCCTCACCGGCGGCCCCTGCGCGGCCGCCTCCCGCACGACCACCTTCCCAGTCGGCCGACCGGCGGCATGCCACAGCTCCTGCAGCCGCTGTACCCACAGCGCGGTCGCACCCAGTGGCTCACTCATACCCATGTCCCCCGCCATCCGGTTTCCGATCCGGAATCGATCCGGAAAACCCGACCACGTCCGATCTCCGAGTCCACAACGCCCACCCCGAGCAGCGGCGAGCACCGGGCATCGCCGGAAAACCCTCCGGACGGGCCTCATGGACGGTGACCGGCCGATCGTCCGGCCAAGGCCACCAACCCCCAGGGGGCACCGTGTTCCAGCACCCATCACTCAAGCACCCGTACCTGCGCGGCCTCGTCCGCACCGCGACGCAGGCCGCCGTCCGCAGCGCCGCCACAGCGGCCGGCTCCGCGCCCGTCGCACTGGCCATCTGGTGGATCACTCACCGGTGACGCCGAACCGTGCGTCGGTGCCGGTGACGCGCAACACGGCGTGCGTTCCTTTCGAGGAATCTCGGCCACCGGGGATCGCCTCCTGGACGGCTGTGTGTCACAGGTTCTGACACCGCTCGGCGGTGCGGTTACGCACATCGTCCCCGGTGCCCGCGGCTTCGGAAACCCTCCCGACGCGGGCGAGCTGTGACGGGGACGCCAGTTCGACCGGGCCGGGTCCGCGTGATGCCGTTCTCTGTCCGTCCGTGTGCTCGGTCTGATCCGAACGGGGTTGGGGAGCTGGCGAGTTGGTCGGCATTGTCCGGAGCTTGTTGTCCGGCATCCAACCCCCGATTCCGGACAACGAAATGGCAGTACAAACAAGGCACCGGCGGATGCGGTCTTCGCTGCGCCGGCTCACCATCACCATCCCAGCAGGCCTGGAAGCCGGCGTCGAGCTCCCATGCCGCTGTCCCGCTCGCCATGGTCAACCTCGCACTGGGGTTCGTGGGATCGGGAACCGAGGCAGCGTTCAGCAAGTGGGCCGACGAACTGCGGGAAGGAGACTGTTCGAGCTGACTCTCGCAACGCCGATCTGATGACCCGAAACCACCGAGAGGATGTCTCGTGCGAAGCACACGAACGGCGAGTACCACACGCAGCAAGCTCGCTGTCGGTTCCTCCTTGGGCGCCGCAGCACTTGTCCTGACCACCATGGCGATGGCAGAGACCGCCGAGGCCGCGGACTGCCCCTCCGGGGCGCTGTGCGCCTACACCTCGACGTACGAATCCGGATCACGTGGGGCGGTCTACGAGGACAACACGGATCTCACCGGGTATTCCCAGTTCCGCGGGGCCGAGTCTCTGTGGAATGCCGGTACCTCCTGCAATGTACGGGTCTACAGCGAGCGCAACTACACAGGCCACTACTGGACACTGGCCCGTGGCACGGGGATGTACTCGCTCAACGACGTGGCTGACAACCCGGAATGGGGCACGGCTCTGTACCACCACGTCTACTCGAACAACTGGTGCGTATGAGCCGAGCCTGCGCACGGCTCGCGGAGATCGTTGCCACCGCCGCCGTGTTCACGGCCGGCTGTTCGTTCTCGGCCGGCGGCGATCGAGGACAAGTGCCGCTCGACCCGCGGCCGCTGTCCGCCGTCCTTGTCACTTCCGTGGCGGACACCGCTCGTCTGCGAGAGCAGGAGGAGTCCGCCGTCGCCCATTGCATGGCACGTCGCGGCTTCAGGTACGTGCCGGAGCGAAGGACGGTGAGCGAGCGTGCGGTGACCACCAATCCGTACGGTCTGCTGCGTGAGAAGCAGGCGCACCAGGACGGTTACGGCGTGGTGGGCGAGATACTCAGCGGGACGGGCAACCATCCTCCGGCGGCCGTTCACCACTCCACTGGCTGGACAAAGGCGCTGGAGGGCACGCACGTGGAGAAGTTCACTCTTGCGACCGGAGTGGTTCTGACCTACCGGCCCGACGGGTGCGCCTACCGGGGCCGGGAAACAGCCTACGGGGCGGGCTGGAACAGGCTTGAGAATGAACTGGAGGGCCTGCAGGCGGCCGTGATGGACCGCGTCGAAAAAGACGGCCGGTATATCGACGCGCTGACCAAATGGTCCTCATGCATGCGCAAGTCAGGCTACCTGTACGACGACCTGCAGGCGCCGAGACAAGATCTTGCCCGCGGCACGGAGTCGACCGGCGGCAGCGACAGAGCACTACGCATTCTCGGCCGCAAGGAGTTGCGCATCGCGTCCGACGACTACGTCTGCGAGCGCAAGGTACGGCTTCACGAGACGGTGTACGAAGTCCAACGGGACGCGGAAAGATCCATGCTCAACGACTCGGCCCGAGCCGACCTTCGGCGCTACCAGATCTTGAAGCGGAAGGCATTGGGGTCGCCAAACAGGGGCGACGCGCCTCGCGGAGCCACACTCTCGGCTGATGAGAGTGTGGCTCCCGACAGATCACGAAAGGTGATCCCATTTTCCGGGGTCGCCTGAGGCACAGTCCAGATCTGACCGAAGGAGAGAGATGTTGATCCGCTCACGCCTGGCACGGATAACCGCAATGGCCGCCGTCGCCGTCGGGGCCATGACCGCCTCGACCACAGCTCCGGCGTCGGCAGCGCCGGCTGTCTTCCCCATCGACAAGAGCGAATGCCCCAGCCAGTACTTCTGCGCCTGGCACGTTCAGGACAATTCCTACTCGGAGTTGTGCAAGTGGAAGGACAACGCTCCTTCCTGGAACAACTGCTCATGGGTGGCGGACGGGAAGTTCACGTACGCCGTCTACAACAACGGCACCTCGGGGCTGGGAGTGACGATGTACCGGGAGGCCAACTACGTCAGCGCCATTGGCGCCTGCGTCTCAAGGGGCGAGTTCGTCCGTCTCGCGAACAACTACAGCCCTCTTTCGTCCAAGTGGAACTGCTGACCGGTTCGGCCGGTTCCAGCGACGTTGATCCCCGGGAGTGGACACCGGGTTTCATGCGGCGAGCGACAGCGTACGTGACGTGGTCCGCTGCTGTTCGAACTCGGCTGGTGTAAGTACATTCGAGCGGCACAGGCCTACGCCTCCCGCGCCTCCCCGGCGCCACGCCCCTCGCCGAGGATGACCCACACGCCGTCGGCGGTACCCCCGGTGCCGGCACCTTCGCCCGGGGGAACGACCGGTCGCCCCGGCCGGACAAGGTCCTCATACGGTTCGTCCGCGCGGGCATCTGTCAGGCAGGAGCAGCTTCCGAGAGGCAGTGGCGCTGTCCGAAGCCGATCTCGCCGTCTACTCCGGCCATGCTCTCCTGGACCTCGGCGGCATCGGCCGGGTTCACCGGCTCAGTCCGCCCGCACTGCGCCGGATCAGGATGTGTCGCCGGTCAGCAGCCGGCCGTGCCGGACACAGCTCTCCCAGAGGTGTCCGAGGAAGAACGCGCCGAAGCGGGCCAGCACGGCCATGCCGGCGAAAGCGAGCGGCATCCGTCACACAGTCAGCGACTCCCCCTCCAGCCCCCCGGAGCCGGCTCTTCGAAAACCCTCCCGACTACCCCTTCGTCTAAGGGGTTCAGGATCGCGACGGCAAGTTGTTACCGAGTCGTAGCGGATGTCCATCCGGCCAAGCTCTTCGGGGGCCTGGTCAGCGGCGTCTTCAGCGAGCTGG
>NZ_JBEYFC010000340.1:0-10083 GCF_040634175.1 Streptomyces sp. NPDC007162 | reverse complement strand
ACCGTCCGGGCCGCGTTGGCGCGAGGAGCTCAGGCTCATGGTTTCGAGGCCGACCTGTGGACCCTGGAGCGAGTCGGCGCCGTCGTGGAGCAGATGACGGGGGTGGCGTTGTCGCGGGCGTCGGTGTGGCGACTGCTGACCGGCCGGCTCGGATGGAGTCTGCAGCGGCCCGAGCGGCGGGCGGTCGAGCGGGACGAGTCCGAGATCGCCCGCTGGATCGCGCACGAGTGGCCGCGCATCAAAAAGGGGCCGTGAACACACGTGCCTGGATCGTGTTCCTCGACGAATCAGGTGTCTCCCTGCTGCCTCAGATCCGCCGCACCTACGCGCCCCGCGGCCGGACCCCACTGCTGCGGCACCGCCTGAACTGGAAGCGGGCGTCGATGGCCGGGGCCCTGGGCTACCACTCCACCGATCCCGAACGCGGGGCCCGTCTGTGCTTCCACCTCAAGCCCGGCAGCTACGACACCACCGCCCTGATCGAAGTCCTCGAGCAGATGAAGGCGTTCTACCGCGGCGAGCAAGTGGTGCTGGTCTGGGACGGCCTGTCGGCCCATTGGAGCCGGGCGATGCGCGCCTGGGCCGCCGAGCAGGACTGGCTCACTCTGGAGCGATTACCCGCCTACGCTCCCGAGCTGAACCCGGTGGAACTGCTGTGGTCCTCACTCAAGAAGCGTGAACTCGCCAACCTCGCCGGCGACCACCTCGCCGATGTCGCCGACGCCACCGAACAAGGCATCCACCGCGTCAACACCAACCCACAACTGCCCTGGTCATTCCTCGCCCACACCGGCCTGACCATCCACCCACCACACCCACCGAACTTACGAAAAGATCAGTAGTCGCGGCTGGTGAATCCCTGGTGGCTCCTGTGTACGCGGTGGCGATGACCACCCACCAGCTGAGCATCACCCCCGATGAGTTGCGAGGCCGCGTGACAAGCGCGGTCTCGACGCTCACCACGGGTGCTCTGTCGATCGGCACCCTGGCAGGCGGTGCGTTGATCGGCACGCTGGGGGCCAAGCCGCTGGTCTGGCTCTGCGGAGCGTGGCTGCTCGCCATCGCCGTGCTGACTACGGCGAACCGGGCCGTGCGGCAGGCACCTTCTCGCGGACGGAGAGCGCCAGCGCAGTCCAGAAGGCGGACCTGACCAGCTAGCGCTCCGGCTTACGGCCACCGCTGATCATCCCCAGTGCCTGAGCACTGATGCGTCAGCGGTGGCCGTAGGCCACGCGACTTCGGCGACGAGGCACGGTGGGCAGCTCAACTCAATCTGAAACGATCAGTAAGGCCAACAGCCCGCATCCGCGCGGGGCGACGGTCAAATGCAAGGACAACACCTACTCCTACAGCGCCCACGCCCGCGGCACCTGCTCACACCACCGCGGCGTGAAGTGCTGGTACCGGTAGGCGGGGCATGCTCGTCGGCCTCGAAGGCGAGGGGTACAGGGCGCAGCCTTGAGGCGGCCGAAACGGTCCAAAGCGCGCTGACCGAGCATCCGGAGAGACAGGCACAGGGGCGGTCCGCGAGGGCAGGCCGCCCCTGCCGGGTCACGACAGCAGTCTGATCGCCTGCCAGCCGGTCGTGCCCACTGCTGTGGCCGGCCCTATCGGCCCGGTTTGGCGACCGGGGGTGACCAGGACAGCCCTTCGACGGCCCCGGAGCTCCAGGGCAGCATGAGGCCGGCGGTGACGGCGTCGAGGTCCTGGCGGAGGACGCCTAATGACGGTCTGGTGCTTGCGGGGTGTACACCGTGAACGGGGGACGTTTCACCACTGAGTCAACGCCAGATCCCGGAGTGCAACTGCTTCGAGGGCAGCGCGCCCCGGTGCACGGTGCCGCCCAAGCAATGATGGCGGGCCTGGGCGGCGTTGGTCGCATGGGGCTATCAGCCGGCACTGCCGGTGAGAGCGACGCTCTGGGGGGTGCCGGGGTAGCCGACGACCTGCTCGGTGGCGTCCCACTTGCCGTTGGCGTGGCGCAGGGTGTGCTTGATCTTCCCGTCGGGGGTGACAACGGCGGTCTGGAATTCTCCGGACACCGCGGCTGCGCCGACGCTGATCATAGTGTCCGCGCCGAGCTTGCTGTTGAGGCTGCCGAAGGCGCTCCAGCTGCCGTCTGCTGCGCGGATGCCGTGCTTTATGCCGCCGGTGCTGTTGGTGAGGACGACCTGGAGGTCGCCTCCGATGCCGGCGAAGGCCATGCCGTTGACCGGACCGATGTTGGTGGTGGCCTGGTTGATGTGGCCCCACTTGGACCAGGTGCCGTCGGAGTGGCGGATGGCGTGGTAGGCCTTGGTGCCCGAGACGACACCGATCTGGGTGTCGCCGCCGGTGGTCTGTCCGGTGGTGACCTGGGTGATGTCGTCAAGTGCGCCGAGGAGGTTGGTGACGTCGCCCCACTTGGACCATTTCTCGTCCGCGTCCTGGGTGGCGTGGTAGACCTTGCCGCCCGCAAGTCCGATCAGGGCCAGGCCCGGCCCGGTGGAGGTGACGGCGATCTTGGTGAACGCGGGCTTGGTGCTGAGTTCGCCGGTCAGGTCGCGGAAGGCTTCCCAGCCGCCGGTGGGGCGCCGGTTGGCCTCGTAGACGTGGCCGTCGCCGCCGACGGCGAAGATGTAGTTCTTCCCCTTGATTGCCGCATCGGCCGCGTATGCGATGTCGGTGATGGTTCCGGCGACCTTCTGCACATCGCCGAAGCTCGTCCAGTCGCCGTTGCTGTTCCGCATGCCGTGGTAGAGGCCGGTGCTGGTCTTGGCGAGCATCTGGGTGTTCCAGATGCTCAGCGTCGAGGCGGTGTTCTCCGTGATCCAGGACCGGATGTCGTCCACGCGACTGGCGGCGGCACCCGTGCGGGTCTCGTCCGAGCCCAGGCAACCGCCCTGCCAGGAGTTGGTGGCGATCGCGGCCAGTTCGGGGCGGCCGTCTTTTTCCCGGAAGACGGGTGCGCCGGTGTCGCCCTTGCAGACGGGTGTCCCGTCGATGTTCACGGCGGTGGCCTCAACTGCCCCTGTGGTGAAGGCGGCAGAGTGCAGGGTGTCGGGGACCCAGGTGTCCTTGGTCCGTCCGTAGCCAGCACCCTTGAGTGCCTCGCCCACGACCGGCGCGCTGGTGGCGGGATGCAGGAACGACAGGCCGTAGACCGGGGCGGAGAGTTTGGCCAGGGCCAGGTCACGGTCGGTGCGGGGAATCAGCTGGGTGATGTCGCGGACCTCGCCGGTACTGGTGGTGAGGTCTGTGCGCCCGATCGTGGCGGTCGACTTGAGCTTCGGCGTACCTGCCGGAAGAGAGGTGGCCAGGGCGGGGTCGTCAGCGAAGCAGCTCGCGGCAGTGATCATCCACTGGTTGTTGATGAGAGTGCCCGAACAGGCCCGTGCACCGTTGTCGATGTCGATCTTCGCGGTGAAGCTGGAGGCCCCGGTCGCGGCAGCGTCACCGCCCAGGGCCTGCGCGGTGGTCCCGTTGAGGGTTCCGGCGGCCGAGACCGCTGCAGTAAGCAGTACTGCAGCCCACGCGGCGCGAAAACGCTTGCCAGACATATCTGTTCCTCAGGAGTCTTGGGTGGTCGGCGAACTGACGTTCACGTCAGGTGGGCTGATGTGGTAGGGCATCAGCTGGTACGCCTCGTCTGTATTCCGGATGCCGTGACGCGGTGCGATCGGGCCGGTTGTCCACGCGGTGTGTGGACGTCTGCCGGGTACGTCGCTGTGTTCCTCAAGGAGTGTTGCAGGACGCGGAGCTGCATCCCGAGGGGCCCGGGGAGCTGGGAGGCAGTTGCCGCATGGCCGCCGTCTCGGGTGGTCAGCCGGTGACTCGGATCTCGACCAGGGCTGAGCGCAGACCGGTGTCACCGGCTTCGCCGACCGGTGTGAGGTCGTCCGCCGGGGCGTTGACGACGGTGTCCTTGCCCTCCGCGGTCAGTGTGGCCCTCACCGGGTGGGCCTGCGTCCAGATATTGAAGGTGTCGGGCAACTCAAGAGTCAGATAGCCGGACTTGGCGTTGGTCTTGAAGCAGAAGACGCCGGTGCGTGTCTCGATCGCGATGTTCGAGTCGTCTGCACAGTCGTTGAGGGCAGTCACATCGGTGAGCCAGATGTGCCCGTCACCGCGTTTGAGGGTGACCCCGCGTTCCTGCTGCACCTTGGCGGCGCCGGGGTAGGCGAAGTCCTCGACTGCGACCGGCATACCCTCGGCGGTCGCGGTGGCCTGTGCTGCTGCGGGCGCGGTCTGCGGGAGGGCCAACGCGGTGGCGCCGAGGCCCAGTACGAGAGCGGCCGTCAGACCGCCCAGAAGGGACTTCCGGGCAGGGGACGTCGGCATGGGTTCCTCACAGGTGGATGACATGTAGATCAAATGCGACCGCAAGGTAATCACACTGCTGGCTTTAAGTAAAGTTCGTGTAATATCCACACCTGCACGCCTCGCGGCACCCGCCACGCGTGCGGTCGATATCACCCGATGTCTTATCAACTCCTGCGGGTGCACCAAGACTTCACCGTCGCGCGCACTTCACAACGATTCACGCGAAACGGACAATTATCGCAAAAGTGTCCTTCTTTGGGTGATTCGCGGTCGGCGGTGATTGATCACTGAAGGATCGTCAAGTGGGAAAACCCCTGCCTCCAAGGCGAATAGGGCGAATGCATAAATTGCGGCGAAAGGTTCCGTTGAGGGCTCTCGGCCCCCGTGCCGGGTGTGCCGCCGCGCTGTCCGCCACGCTGACGGCAACGCTCCTGGGCACGGCCCCGGCCACCGCAGTGGACGAAGTCCAACCAGGTGTGTACCGCGGCTTGGTGGTGGGCTATTGGCTTGATGGAGGCACCGGCATCAAGGAGGCGGCCGAGAAAGCGCTCCTGGGCTCGGACGACGGCATCCGCCAGTTCCTCACGGACGCGCCCGCCATCCAGCAGATCGACGACCGGGTCGATGCCTCCCGCGTCGTGAACGCCGGTGGCCCGGCGGTACGAGAGGCTGCGAAGAGGGCGCTGGCGGGAACCCCCGCTGACATCGAGGCCTTCTTGGACAGCGGCTGGAAGGCTCCGCAGGAGCAGGATCAGCGGGTGGAGGCCAGCCGGGTCGTGAACTTCGGCGGCCCCGGTGTGCAGGACGCGGGCAAGAAGGCGCTGCTGGGCACAGCCGTGGACGTCAAGCAGTTCCTGGAAGTCGGTCAGTTCAAGGCGCGCGAGACCGACGACCGGGTCGAGGTCAGCAAGCTGTACAACTCCGGCGGCCCCAATGTGAAGGCGGCAGCCAAGCTCGCGCTGCGGGGCGCGCCCGACGACATCGTCGAGTTCCTGGAAGTCGGCCAGTTCGTCGCGCGTAACCGTGACCAGGAATACGCCACGGTCGCGCAGTTGACCGAGCAGGCGGAGAAGGCCGGCAAGCAGGCCGAGGAAGCAACGGGGAAGGCCGAGGAGGCCTCCGCCAAGGCGATCGCGGCCGCGGCCCTCGCGCTGGAGGCGGCACAGAAGGCGGCCAAGGAGACCGAGGCGGCGAAGAACGACGCGAATCGCGCGTCGGTGAAGGCCATGCAGGCAGCGGATGCGGCCCGCGCGGCGGCCGAGGCCTCGCAGCAGGCAATCGGTGCGGCGAACGCGGCCAACGCCTCCGCGCGTCGGGCCTCGTTGGCCGCCGCGCAGACCGCGAACGCAGCTGCAGCGGCGGCCGAGGCGGCCGGCCGGGCCTCGAACGCGGCGTATGCCGCGAGCAAGGACAAGGACAAGGCCCAGGCGGCCCGGGACCGGGCCGCCGAGGCCCGTAAGGCGGGCGAGCTGGCGAAGAAGTCGGCCCGCGCCGCCGAGCAGGCCGGCAAGGCGTCGCTGGCCGCTGCGGACGCGGCAGCCGCCTCGCGCAGCGCCACCGGGAATGCCAACAAGGCTGCAGCCGCGGCCGATCAGGCGGCCGACTACGCGGCGGCAGCCGGAGGTTCCTCGGCCGAGGCGCGTGCTGCTGCCGCAGAAACCCGCCGCCACGCCGCCGAGGCCGACCGTGCCGCCAGTGCCGCCGAGGCGCTGGCCCGTAAGTCGGCCACCGCTGCCAGCGAAGCGCGGGATGCCGCCAATTCGGCCGCCACGCACGCCTCGAATGCCGCGGACGCCGCCGACGACGCGGCCGCACATGCCGGAGAGGCGACCGATCAGGCGGCGCAGGCCGCCAAGCAGGCTACTGCCGCCAAGGTTGCGGCGGACACCGCCACTGCGGCGGCCGCGACCGCACAGAAGACCTTCGATATCGCCCGGGAAACAGAGGCCGAGGACCTCAAGACACGCACCAGTGCCGGCGTCGAGTCCGCGATGACGCGCAGGGCCACGGCCGACACGTTCACCGTGGAGGTCTCCAAGACGGTGGTGGAGGGCCAGTCGATCGTCGACGACACCGCGGCCCTGGCCGCGGACGCCGGCAAGCCTGACGCCGATGAGGCAGCGATTGCCGTCCGGGGGCGGTCTGTAGCGCTGCGGGCGTTGAAGTACTTCGGGTCCTGGCGCAAGGACGCGGCCGCCCAGGCTCTGTCCGGCACCGACGCCGACGTCATCGCGTATCTGAAGACGGGCTGGGACAAGGCTGTCGCGGACGAAACACGCCAGCAGGTCTCCGACCTCGCCTCGGACAGCCCCTACGCGGCGGTGCGTACTGCGGCGACCGAGGCACTCACCGGCAGCGCCCAGCAGATTCTCGACTTCTACACGAGCGGTCAGCACCAAGTCGCCAACGCCGACTACCGTGTCGCGGTCTCCAAGCTCTTCAACGACGGCGGCCCGGGCGTCAAGGAGGCAGCCAAGAAGGCACTGGAGGATGGCAGCACCCAGGCGCTGCTCGGCTTCCTCAACAACGGCCAGTACGCGGCCCGCCAGACCGACGAAAGGGTGACGGCGAGCAAGCTGTACAACGACGGCGGTCCCGAGGTGAAGTCCGCCGGCAAGATCGCTCTGGCCGGGCCGGCGGACGAGGTCCACGCGTTCGTCGAGGCCGGGCAGTACATGGCCGACCGCAAGGACCAGCTCGCTGACAACCACATCGCCCAGGTCGAACGGCTGATCGCTGAGGGCCGGCAGATCGCGGCCGAGGCCCGCAGGAACAGTCACCTCGCCGCGCAGGCCGCTTTCGAGGCCAAGGGTGCTGCCGCAGACGCCGAGAAGGCGAAGAACGACGCGGCGCAGAGCGCCACGGAGGCCGCGGGCTACGCGGCCGATGCCGACAAGGCCGCCGACCGGGCCGAGACCAGCGCCACCAAGGCCAAGGCCTCGGCCACTACCGCCCGTGCCGCCGCCAGCCGCGCCGACCAGGAAGCCGCCGCCGCCGAGGAATCCGCTGCCCAGGCAGAGTTCTCCGCTGACTATGCGCGAACCTCGGCATACGAGGCGAAGGAGGCGAGCGACCGGGCACACACCGATGCGATCGCTGCGGGCAAGAGCGCGGCGGAGGCTGCCAAGGACGCTTCCGCCGCATGGCAGGACGTGGTGACCAAACGTGAGGCGGAGGAGGCCGAAGAGCGTCGCCTCGCTGCGGAACGGCGTAAGAAGGAGCGGGAGAGCAAGCCCAAGTGCTACATCCCGGTGAACCGGGACAGCCTCCCGCCGTGCGCTCTGGCCGGCCAGGAGCTTGTGTTCCCCACGATCGATCCGACGATGAAGGAAATCGCCTGGGAGATCCTGGGCCTCAACGACGCCAAGAAGTGCATCGAGAACCCGAACCTGGGGCAGTGCACCCTGACGGCGATGAGCTTCCTTCCCATCGGCAAGCTCAAGCTCCTCAAGAAGACCGCCGAGGGCGTCGAGGGCGCGATCGACAGCAGTCGGGCCGCACGCATGGCCCAGAAGTGCGCAGAGTGCTTCCTTGCCGGCACCAAGGTCCTCGTGGCCGACGGTTCGACGAAGACCATCGAGACCATCCAGGTCGGCGACGAGGTACTGGCCACGGATCCCGTCACAGGGCAGTCCGGACCACGCAAGGTCACCGACCTGATCGTCACCGAGGACGACAAGTACTTCACCGAACTTCTCCTCGCCACACCCCACGGCGAGGAGAAACTGACAGCCACCGCAGAACACCCCTTCTGGTCCGAGTCCGACACAGCGTGGGTGGACGCGGCGGACCTCAAGGTCGGCATGACGCTGCGCACGGACGACGGCGGCACCGTCGCCGTCCGGGCCACACGGTTCTTCTACCAGCATGCACGCACCTACAACTTCACCGTCGAGGGCCTGCATTCGTACTATGTGCTCGCCGGGAACATCCCCGTCCTGGTCCACAACAGCCGATGTCTCATCGCCGACGTCGTCGGCCCCAAGGGCGAGAAGCTCTGGCTGCCCAAGGGCCGCCGAGCCCTTGCGAAGGCCAACAACGGGAAGGGCTGGTTCTTCGACATCAAGGAATCCGAAGCTACGGCCAACGGATTGCACAAGAGCGTAAGATATGTGCGCGTGATGGATCCCGTCACCACCGGTAAATACCCGTATCCGAACGGGTATATTACCTACGCGAATGGGGACGGTCAGTTCATCAACCCTGTGACCGGAAATACCATCGATCGATTCGACCAGTATTGGCACATACCGATTCCATGACTCTCATCGAAGACATCTTCACGCGGCAAGACCGCTATGAGCCCGCGGGGCCCATCGACAGCGACCCGTTCAGAGATGATGACGCTCTGTTCGATGCGCAACTTCTTGATTGCAGAGTGTGCCCGACATCGAATCGCGCAGCGCTGCTCTTCGAGATGCGTACCGCAGAGCAGTTCCTGAGCGGAAATGGCGCCGTCCTCATCGTCCATGGCCTGCAGTCGTTTCACTGGGACGGGTCAGCGACACATCGTCCATTGATGGCTTTTTCCGTGCAGGAGTACAAGCCTTCACTGAACGCTGACTGTGGAGTTCGGCTGAATCTCGGGTTCTTCCCGGATGGCGATCTCTCTGTCGCAGGGGATCGCGCAGACTTCTACCTCCTGGAAGTCTCCGGCATCCCCCAAGCGCCACCGAACTACAGCCAGCGCAATCTCGGCCAGGTTCGAGACGGTCTGCCGTGGTGGGACTCCCCATGCACGGTGCTGCAATCGTCCACCACGAGCAGCACATGACCTAGCGGTCCGTCCGAAGTGGCCCGTCAAGCCTTTGCCGCGGCGGGCCGCTTTGCTGAGCCTCTTCGAGTCGTCCACCGAACAGATCACGGGCCACGGAGCGCAACAAGTGAGGCCCTCGGGCGGTTGGTCGAGATGTCTGACGTCTCAATCATGTTGCTCGGGGCCCTTGTCGGTCATCTCGCCTACGGCACGCGATCTGCCCCATTCACTCGTGGATCGGGTAGCCGTGCATCTGCGACTGCCTACGGACGCAAATCCGTAAGTATCTGTACGGATACGTGATCTCCAGGAACAGCGACGGCCACCCGATGAACCCGATCATAGGTGAGGTCGGCATCCTAAAATCGAACCCCTAATTCCCATCCCGTGACCCGTATCGAAGACCTCTTCACTGGCGCCGCTGACGGCGCATCGGCGGACCCCATCGACTGGGACCCGCTGCAAGAGTCCGACGCCCCGCAGGAAGTCGGCCTCCTCGACTGCAGAATGTGTCCCCTGACCGGCCGCGCAGGGCTGCTCCTGGACATGCGCACCGCCCTGCAATACCCCACAGGCAACGCCGCGCTCCTCGTCGTACGCGGCCTGCAGTCCTTTCAATGGAGCGAAGAGCCGCTGGAGCGCACGCTGATCGCCTTCACGATCATGTCGAGCACTCCCGCGATGTCCCGGCGCATATGGCAGATGCGCATTGGCCTCTTCCCTGACGGTCAACTCTCCGTCAGCGGCAAGGCAGCGGACTTCCATCTCCTTGAGGCCGCTGGAGTCCCGGAAGCTTTACCGCTCTATTCCGACCGCACTCTGAACGAGGTCCGCAAAGACCTTCCCTGGTGGGATTCCGAGTGCACCGTGCTGCAGTCGTCCACCACGAGCAGCACATGACATAGCGGTACCTCCGAAGTGGGCCCGCCCCGGGGGGCACATCAATTTGGTTATTAGGTAATGGGGGGAGTGCGCATAGGAAAAAGGTGGTGTTTGGTAAATGTGTGAAGTATAGGGTGTTTATG
>NZ_JBEYFC010000339.1:0-10097 GCF_040634175.1 Streptomyces sp. NPDC007162 | reverse complement strand
CGGCTGGAGCGGGACACGGTGCACGGCGGCTACCGGGTCGTCTCCACCGAGGAGGCCCCGGAGGACGCGGACGCCGCGTGGTACGAGCAGCACTGAGATCAAGGGGAGCGCCATCGCGTACTGCTTGCCACAGGCGTTGTGAGATCGGATCCCAGTGGGCGGGTGGTGTGGTCACCCTGACGATGGTGCCCGCCCTCGACTGCCAAGTGTGGTGAGGGAGCCGAGAACTTCCACATAGTCCGAGCATGGATGATCGGAATGAACCCCCAGCTCGGAGACAGCTCGCCCCTGCAAGCCGTCACGGACGGTGATCTCTTAGAGGTCCTTACAAAGGCGTCGGCTCGTCGCTCGGCGGCCCGGCCCGCAGGCCGAGGAGGTCGGTGAGTGCGACTTCGAGGCCGTGGGCGCGGTGGCCGTTGTCTCGTGGAAGTAGACCTTGCCGAGGGCCTGGGCGGCGATCTGGCGGAGCTGGTTCCCGGTGAGGCCGGCTTCCTGGGCTTGGAAGAGACGGGCGGCGTGGCCGGGCGGCAGCGCGAGGGTGAGGTGTCGGATGCGGGCGTCGTCGGTGCTGTCGGGGGCGGCGGTGCAGCCGAACCGGCCTGGTCGTCGATCAGGATGCCGCCGGTGGTGGCCACGGTCTGCTTCGCCTTGGCCCTGACCTGTGGCTGCCAGCGGGAACGGCCCCGCGGTCCCTCGGCACGAGTCGTCTGTTCGGGGGTACGTGCTGGGGGTGCGCGGCGCCTGGCACGGAGGAATGCTCAGGCGCTGTGGCACGGTCCGTGCGGGAACGACCGGAAGGCCACGAGGTATGGCATGTACGCGGGCACAGGCGAGCACCCGGCATCCCAGGCATGAGCGCAGGGGAGAGGCACGGCTCCCGGCGGTGGTCGCGACCCTCGCCGCGATCGCCCTGTACCTGCTGCTGCCGCAGCGGCTGCTGATCGCTCCCCGGTACGTCCTGCCCACCCTGGAGTGCATGCTGCTCATCCCGCTCATCGCGATCAACCCCAAACGGCTGACCCGGCAGACGAAGACGTTCCGCGTTCTGTCGCTGACGCTCGTGGGCGTCATCGTGGTCAGCAATCTCGTGGCGCTGGTCATCCTGGTCCACGAACTGCTCTACGCCGGGGTGAAGGACGGCCGGTCCCTGCTGGTGGCCGCGCTGCAGATCTGGCTCACCAACATCATCGTCTTCGGGCTGGCCTACTGGGAGCTGGACCGGGGCGGCCCGGTCAGCCGCACCCAGGCACCCCGCTCGGCCCTGCCGCTGGCGGACTTCCGTTTCTCCCAGGACGAGAACGACGACGCCGTCCAGGAAGTCGCCGACGGAGCCAGCGCCACCTCGGACTGGGTCCCCACACTGATGGACTACCTGTACGTGTCCACCACCAACTCCACCGCCTTCAGCCCGACCGACACCATGCCGCTGTCGACCCGCGCCAAAGCCCTGATGAGCGTGCAGAGCATCTCCGCTCTGCTGACCTCGCTCCTGGTGATCGCGCGGGCCGTCAGCATCCTGCACTGACCCCGCCGGCCAGCCGGCGCGCAGCCGCCCGCGCGGCGTACATCCACCGCACATTCACCGCACACTCCACGGCCCGCGGGGTGCTCGCGGCGGCCTGGTGCAGTCCGGTGGCGGCGATGAGGTGGACACCGGAGCGCCGCGACAGACCGGGGAGTTCCTGGGCTCGGGCCCCCATTTTCCAGGGGGTCCACTGGGCGACCGAGGCCGTGGACCACCGCACCGGCTCGGACCGGCTGGCACTCAGGAGCTGCCCGGACCCCGGCCTGCGCGAGCCGGGGCAGAGTCCGGGCCATGCGCGCCCGCCGCAGCGCCACCTCAGCCCCGCAGAACGCGGCAGGCTGATCGGGAGTGTCGTGATCATGAATATCAGGTGGAAGCCCCTTCTGAAGGGACACCTGACCGACGCGAACACCGGTCACCTGATCAAGGCCTCCCGGCAAGCTACGGCGAACGCTCGGCGGCCGATCTCGCCCCGGTGGCTGCGGCCCGGTTCAGCAGAGCTTGCAACGGGCCGGCCTCCTCGCCCAGGGCTGCGGCAGGGGTCGGGGCGGGGCATCGCCGGTGGCGATCCGCGTCCCAGTCCCGACACCGGCGGGAAGCCCGCTTGGGCGTGTCGCGCCCTAGTAGCGCCTTTCCAGCCGCTCCAGCACGGCCTGGGCCATGACCGCCTCGCCCTGGGCATTGGGGTGCGCCGGAGCCGCGGGCGAGGTCGGGCGGAGAGGCTCGATCCAGCGGTCGGCGGGAGCCTTGCACATGTCGTGGCCGACGGTCGGGCCGTAGGTGTCCACGTACCGGTCGCCGTTCCAGGCGGCGACCAGGCGCAGCATCAGGTTGAGCCGCTTCCCGGTGTCGCGCAGGTAGGGGAAGTCCTTGGCGGCGAAGGGCACCGTCGGATAGCAGCCGCTGCCGTCGTCGGGCAGCAGGTCGGGGTAGCCGACGACCAGGATCCGGGCGTGCGGGGCCCGGGCGCGCACGGCCCGCAGCACCTTGTCGACCTTGGGCGCGGTCTGCGCGATGTTGAGCACCAGCTGGTCGGTGCCGGAGGAGTTGTAGTACTGCTGGCAGGGGTTGCCGGTGAGGTCCTTGGAGCTGAGGGCCGCGCAGGTGGCGATGATGGAGCCGAACCCCATGTCGTTGCCGCCGATCTGGACCGTGACCAGGTCGGTGTCCCGCCGCACGGCGTCGAGCTGGGGCCCGTTGGTGCCCTGCGCCTGCCACATCTGCACGGTCGTCGCGCCGGAACAGCTCACGTCCGTGAACGCGGTCACCTTGCGCGCCGCCGCCACCAGCGAGGGGTAGTTGTGGTCGGAGCGGGCGCAGTTCGCGTCGACCTGGGTCGGGATGACGGGGCCCGAGGTGTAGGAGTCACCGAGCGCCACGTAGCTCGTGCCGCGGTCATGGCCGGGGCCGTGGCCGCCGCCGTGCGCCGCGGCCGGTGTCGTGGACGCGGCCACCAGGGCGCAGCCGCCCAGCGCCGCCGCCACGGCCGCCTTCCGCCGGTGCGTTCTCGCCGAACCCTGCGACGGGCTGCCGTACGACATGAGGATCCCCCCTGGAACCGGGACGCGCGCGGAACCGGTCCCGACGGGCGGCCCGCACGCGTGTGTCGGAGGTCTGTATACCGCCCGGTAGGAGTCCGTAGCCAGAGGTCGGACGTCGAGAATTCTGTTGCCGAAGGGTTGTCGACGGTTTGTCTCAGCACTTAAATCAAAGTCTGAACTAAGCAGCAGGGAGCCGCTGATGAGACGACTGAGATCCCTGGGCGTGGTGCTCGCCGCCATGGCAGCACTGCTCGCCCTGCCCACCGCCCACGCGCCGGCGGCGCGTGCCGCCGACGTCCCGCTGTCCCAGGGGAGGACGGCCACCGCCTCCGCCGAGGAGAACGCCGGCACCACCGCCGGCAACGCGGTGGACGGCGACACCGGCACCCGCTGGTCGTCGGCCTTCTCCGACGACCAGTGGCTCCGGGTGGACCTGGGCGCCACCGCGAACGTGACCCGGGTGGTCCTCGACTGGGAGACCGCGTACGGCAAGGACTACAAGGTCCAGATCTCCGCCGACGGCACCAGCTGGACCGACCTCGCCGCCGTCACCGGCGGGGACGGCGGCACCGACACCCTCGACGTCTCGGGACAGGGCAGGTACGTCCGGATGCAGGGTGTGCACCGCGCCACTCAATGGGGCTACTCCCTGTGGGAGTTCCAGGTCTACGGCAGCACCACCGGCACACCTCCGGTGCAGGGCGGCGGCGACCTCGGCCCGAACGTCATCGTCGTCGACCCGTCCACGCCGAACCTCCAGGCGAAGTTCGACTCCGTCTTCGCCCAGCAGGAGTCGGCCCAGTTCGGCACCGGGCGTTACCAGTTCCTGCTCAAGCCGGGCACCTACAGCGGCATCAACGCCCAGATCGGCTTCTACACCTCGATCTCCGGCCTCGGTCTGAACCCCGACGACACGCAGATCAACGGTGACGTCACGGTCGACGCCGGCTGGTTCAACGGAAACGCCACCCAGAACTTCTGGCGTTCGGCGGAGAACCTCGCCATCACGCCGTCCAACGGCACCGACCGGTGGGCCGTGGCTCAGGCGGCCCCCTTCCGCCGTATCCACGTCAAGGGCGGCCTCAACCTCGCCCCCAACGGCTACGGCTGGGCCTCCGGCGGCTACATCGCCGACTCGAAGATCGACGGCACCGTCGGACCGTACTCCCAGCAGCAGTGGTACACCCGGGACAGCTCGGTCGGCGGCTGGACCAACGGCGTGTGGAACATGACCTTCTCCGGGGTCCAGGGCGCCCCCGCCGGCAACTTCGACTCCGGCCCCTACACCACGCTGGACACCACCCCCGTCTCGTGTGAGAAGCCGTTCCTCTACCTGGACGGCAGCGCCTACAAGGTCTTCGTCCCCGCGAAGCGCACCAACGCGCGGGGCGTCTCCTGGCCGGCGAACGCGGGCACCTCCCTCCCGCTGGACCAGTTCTACGTCGTCAAGCCCGGCGCCACCGCCGCCACCATCAACCAGGCCCTCGCCCAGGGCCTCAACCTCCTGTTCACCCCCGGCGTCTACCACCTGGACCGGACCATCAACGTCACCCGTGCCGACACCGTGGTCCTCGGCCTCGGCCTCGCCACCCTGGTCCCGGACAACGGCGTCGACGCCGTGCACGTCGCCGACGTCGACGGCGTGAAGCTCGCCGGGTTCCTGATCGACGCGGGCCCGGTCAACTCCGACACCCTGCTGCGGATCGGCGACCCGGGCGGCGCCGCCGACCACTCCGCCGACCCCACGTCCATGCAGGACGTGTTCGTCCGCATCGGCGGCGCCGGCCCCGGCCTCGCCACCAACTCGGTCGTGGTCAACAGCAACGACGTGATCATCGACCACACCTGGCTATGGCGCGCGGACCACGGCAGCGGAGTCGGCTGGACCACCAACCGCGCCGACTACGGCCTGAGGGTCAACGGCGACGACGTCCTCGCCACCGGCCTGTTCGTCGAGCACTTCAACAAGTACGACGTCTACTGGAACGGCGAACGCGGCCGCACGGTCTTCTTCCAGAACGAGAAGGCGTACGACGCCCCGAAAGCCGCCGCCGTCACCCACGACGGCGTCGTCGGCTACGCGGCCTACAAGGTCGCCGACACCGTGACCACCCATGAGGCATGGGGCCTGGGCAGCTACTGCAACTACACGGCCGATCCGACGATCGTCCAGTCCAACGGCTTCCAGGTGCCGACCGGTCCGGGGATCGGGATGCACGACCTGCTGGTGATCTCCCTGGGCGGCATGGGCCAGTACGCCCACGTCGTCAACACCACCGGATCGCCGACCTCGGGGACCAGCACCACCCCGTCCAAGGTGACCCGGTTCCCGTGACCGGCTAGGCCGCCGCCTTCCGGCGCGCCGAGAACCGCAGCAGCAGCCGTCGCGCCGGGCCCTCCACGCCCTCGTAGAGGAGCCACGACAGGCCCAGCGACACGGTGAAGGCGACGAGGGCGGCGGCCGCGCCGGTGAGCAGGTCGAAGCGCGGGCGGACGCCGAGCAGATGGGTGCCCGCCCGCAGCACCAGCAGATGCACCATGTAGAACGCGAACGACAACTCGCCGAGCCGCACCAGCCGGCGGCGGCGCCACAGCGAGGGCAGACCGCGCAGGTCGGCCTGGGCCGCCGCCGGGATGAGCACCGCGAAGCCCATGATGGTGCAGGCGGTGGCCGCGTAGTCGTCGGTGACCTGGGGGACCAGGAAGTAGCCGATGACGGCCAGCGCCAGTGAGGCCTCCAGGCCGGGGCCGCGCCACCGGCCCAGCAGCACCAGGCGCGCGGTGGCGGCGCCCAGCACGAACTCGGGCAGCCGGGCCGCGGGGAAGGAACTGATCGGCTGGTCCCACCAGTGGTGCGCGTCCGTCCAGGCCAGCGCGAGCACCGCGAGGACGGACAGCGCGGCCAGCACCGTCGCACCCCGCCCGCCCAGCCGGCGCAGCACCAGGGCCAGCAGCGGGAACGCGGCGTAGAAGAAGGCCTCGCAGGCCAGCGACCAGCTGACCGGGTCCAGCGTCTGCCACCACGGACGCCACCAGGAGTGCACCAGGAAGACATCGGCCAGGCCCTGCGGGAGGGTCGGGCGCGGCTGGCGGGGCAGCGTGAACGCCATGACCAGCGCGAGGACGACGGTGACCAGGTGCACGGGATAGATCCGGGCGACCCGCCGCCACCAGAAACGCGGCGCCCGGTCCCCCGGCCGCGCGGACCACATCAGGACGAACCCGGACAGGATGAAGAAGAACGACACCCCGGACGCGCCCGCCTCGAATCCCCAGGACATCAGGCGGCCGCCGGTGCCCCCGAAATAGCGGAAGTTGTGCACGTGCAGCCCGAAGACCAGCAGTGCGGCCATCCATCTCAGCCCGGTGAGGGACGGCAGCGGCGGAGCCGGGGCGGAGGGCTGGGCGGGGGACGGTGGCGCGGCGGCCGGAGCGGTCGGGGAGGCCTTGGTCGCCGTCGTCATCGAGTCACCTGCCGGAGGTTTCGGGCGTGGAGCATGAAACGGAGCGTTGCCCGTTCCACACCTTTCATTCCGGCCACGTACGAAACATCACACCAACGCCGAGGGGCGGCCTCGGCCATTCGGGCCGCGGCGGCCGGACGGGCGGGTGTGACCCTACCCGGACGGCCGACGCGCCCAGGGGCCCGCGCGTGGCGCCGTGACGCCGGGTGCGGCGCCGTGGCCCGTGCCTTTGGGCCGCGGGCGACGCGCCGAAACCTCCGGGCGCGAACGTGTGACCCACCCTTCGCCGTGTTGACGTCGCTACGAGCGGCCCGGCGTGGCGACGGCGCTCGGCCGGCTCTCGGACGGTGCGTCCCCGACCGCGGTCGGGGACGCGAACCGTCCGGACGCGGGCGACCCCGTGGTGCCGCCCCGCGTCGGCCGGGTGCGCGTGGGCTCCTGTGCGGGGCCGCCGCGCGTCGGCGCGACGCTCGGGCTCGGACGGGGCGTGTCCGGTGGCGGAGACGTCCGGGGATGCCGTGGTGCCGTCGGGCCGACGGCCGGCGGTGCGAGGGGGTCGCGCGGCGCCGTCGGCGCAGCGGGTGCCGCCAGATGCAGTGACACGGCGACGAAGGCGGCGACGGCGCAGGTCACCCCGGCTCCGGCAGCCGTACGCACCAGTCGGCGGCGCCCCGCGGCCCGCCGGATCTCCTCGTAACGGCCGGGCGGGGGCCCGAGGTGGGCGGCCGGCGGCCGCAGGATGACGGCGAGCGGATCGTCCGGGCCGCCGGACTCGGGCTCGTCGTCAAAGCGTGTGGTCAAGGCTTCTCCTCAGATGGCCGCGGAGCAGTTCTCGGGCCGCGTGCAGATCGGCCTTGACGGTTCCTTCCTTGCGCCCGGTCAGCTCGGACACCTCCCGGATCGGCATGTCGGCGTAGTAGTGCAGCAGGATCGGCACCCGCAGCCGCTCCGGCAGCGACTGCACCAGCAGCCGTACCGAGGGGTCCGTCTGCTCGGCGTGCGGGCGGGTCGCGGCCTCGGAGCCGACGCGGCGCACCGTGCGCCGCTCGCGCTCCAGCTTGCGCCAGTGGTCCCGGACGAGGTTGGCCGCGGTGACGTAGAGGAAACCACGGGGCTCCTCCACCTTCGTCCACCGGGCCCACAGCCGGGTGAACGCCTCCGAGGCGATCTCGTGCGCCGTCCCGTCGTCGTCGACGAGGCGGCGGCACCAGCCGGCCAGGCGCGGGTACAGGGCGGCGAACAGCTCGGAGGCCGCCGTGTCACGGGACCGTTTCAACGTTCTCCAGGGTCGAAGGGGGTTCGCGGGGGAGGATGCGGGACCGGCGGCGTACGTTCCACCGGTCCCGCATCCGCTGCGGCGGGTTCAGGGTGTCGTGCGGGTCAGGGCCGCGAAGACGATCACGTTGTCGAGATAGCCGTTCCCGGTGCGCTGGCCGCCGCAGGTGATCAGCCGAAGCTCCGGGCGGTCCACGTTCCCGTACACCTCTCGCGTCGGGAACCGCGCCTTCGCGACCGTCCGCACCTCGCGGACGGTGAACACCGCCGATCTGCCGTTCTCCAGACGCGTCACGACCTGCTCGCCCCGGCGCAGCTCGGCGAGCCGGCGGAAGACGCCGTCCCCGTAGGAGCCGACCGTGACATGGCCGAGGATCACCGACGGGCCGACCTGCCCCGGGGTGGGGGAGTAGCGGTACCAGCCCGCCCGGTCGTGCGCGGTGACCGGCGGCACCTGCACCGTGCCGTCGGCCGCCAGGCCCAGCCGCAGCAGCGGGGTGTCCACCCCGATCGCCGGGACCCGCAGCCGGACCGGTACGGAACGGCCGAGCGGGGCGGGCGTGGCGGAGCCGGCGGCGGTGGCCGACGCTGCGGGCGGCTGCTGCCGGGAGACCGTGGTGGCCGCCCGGTGCGGCGTCTGGCCCGCACAGCCCGCCAGCAGCGAGGCCGTCGCGGCGGTGAGCAGGGCGCGCCTGGAGAGCGGGGTCATGCCCCGGTCGCCCGGCGGCGGCGGACGACGAACACCGCGGCGCCCGCGGCGAGCACGACGGCGCCCGCCCCCGTGCCGATCAGCGCGCCGTCGGAGCCGGAGGAGGGCTCCGTCACCCCGGTGTCGGGGGCACCCTGCGGCACCGTGGAGACCTGACGCGAGTGACGGGTCGGCACGGGGGTCGCCGCCCGGGTGGGCTCGCTGGACCTCGCCTCGGACGGCACGGGGGAGGGAGCGGTGGTCGGCACGGCGCTGGCGACCGGGCTCGGGGCGGTGCCGGCGGCGAACGCGGGCACGGTGGTGCCCAGCACGGCGGTGCAGGCCAGGGCCGTGGCGCTCAGGACGGTTCGGCGCATGAGGACGCTCTCTTTCGTAGGCCCGCACCGGTCGGCGCGGGCTGTGTGACGGATCGAGCGGAGAGACGACCCGGACCCCGGGCAGGTTGTAAAGAGATGGCAAAGTCGGGCGGCGGGGGGCGGCGCGGGGCCGTCGGTCGGTTCGTGGTCTGACTTGAGTGGTTTGTTTTCTTGAATCATTCGTGTTTTTGAGGTTAGGTAGTGGCCATGACCGCATCCCAGCCCCCGACGACCGCCGAAGAACTGCGCGGTGCCGGCCTGCGGGTGACGGCCGCCCGCGTCGCGCTGCTGGAGACCGTCCGGCACGGCGACCACCTCGACGTCGAGGCCATCGCCTCGGGCGTCCGCGACAGGGTGGGCCACATATCGCTCCAAGCCGTGTACGACGCGCTGCACGCGCTCACCACGGCCGGACTCATACGGCGTATCGAACCGGCCGGCAGCCCGGCCCGGTTCGAAGGACGCGTCGGCGACAACCACCACCACGTCCTGTGCCGGTCGTGCGGTGCCGTCGCCGACGTGGACTGCGCGGTCGGCGAGGCGCCGTGCCTGACCGCTTCGGACGGCCACGGCTTCGCGATCGACGAGGCCGAGGTCATCTACTGGGGCCTGTGCCCCTCCTGTTCCACCGTCAGTTCCTGAGTACGCTGATCCGCCCCTTCCGGAAGGATTTCCCCCATGTCCGAGACCCAGGAGAACGCCGCGGGCAAGTGCCCGGTCGCGCACGACCGCGCCCCGCACCCCACCCAGGGCGGCGGCAATCGCCAGTGGTGGCCCGAGGGGCTCAACCTGAAGATCCTCGCCAAGAACACCGACGTCGCGAACCCCCTGGACAAGGGCTTCGACTACGCCGCGGCGTTCCAGGCCCTTGACCTCGCGGCCGTGAAACGGGACATCGCCGAGGTGCTGACCAACTCCCAGGAGTGGTGGCCGGCCGACTTCGGCAACTACGGCCCGCTGATGATCCGGATGGCGTGGCACAGCGCGGGCACCTACCGCATCTCCGACGGCCGCGGCGGCGCCGGCGCCGGCCAGCAGCGCTTCGCCCCGCTGAACAGCTGGCCGGACAACGGCAACCTGGACAAGGCCCGCCGACTGCTGTGGCCGGTCAAGAAGAAGTACGGCCAGTCCATCTCCTGGGCCGACCTCATGATCCTCACCGGCCCGGGGCGCCACCGGGCGTTGTGCGCGCCGGACGTCCAGACCTTCTGCCCGTTCACCACCCAC